>JALYYN010000126.1 GCA_030946525.1 Actinomycetota bacterium
CGCAGGGCGGCGAAGGAGTCGTTGGTGACCTCGCCGGCCCAGACCAGATCCCACAGGGCGTCGAGGGAGGCCTGGTCATCACTCCCGGACAGCTCGCGGAAGAAGCAGGCGCCGCGGCGGTCAAGGACCCCCCGTATGCGGTCGTGCTCTGCGCCCTCGGGTCGCTCGACGGCCGGAGCGGACGGCCGAAGCCTGGCTGCCGATCCCCGGAGGAACAGCATGACCCTGCCGTCGTCACGACCGAGGGGACCGGCACCCACCCAGACCACCTCGCCGGCGGAGGTGAGCTCGTCCAGTAGGCGGGGCGAGTAGTCCGCCACTCGAACCGACAGGACGTCACGCTCGAGCACGGATGCCGGGATGGCGACGCCCTGGAGCTGGCGGACGACCTCGTGCAGCCGGTCGAGGCCGCCATTCCGTTGCCCGGAGCCGGGCGCCTCGCTGCCGACGCCCTGCCACGCCGGGAGGAATCCGGCGAGGGCACCTGCGTCGACCGGCTCGACCTCCTTCCGAAGAGCGGCCAGCGAGCGCTGCCGCAGGGAGCGAAGCACCTCCGGGTCGCACCACTCACGGCCGGACGCGCCAGGGCGGAACTCGCCCCGCAGCAGGGTCCCGGCGTCGGCGCGAGCGGCAAGGAGGGCCTCGGCCACGCCGACGGGCAGGCCGAAGCGGGTGGCGGGCTCCTCGGAGCGGAACGGGCCGTGGGTTCGGGCGAAGCGGCCCAGCAGGGACCCGAGGGGGTCCTCGACCGGTGCCAGGAAGATGTCGGGTAGGCCGGGTGGCGGGTGGACGCCCAGGGCGTCGCGGTAGCGGCCGGCGTCGTCGGCGGCGATCAACCGGGTCTCGCCGGCGACCCGGATCTCGACGGCCCGGCGGTCGGCGAGGAGGGTGGCGGCGAAGTCGCCGGTGGACCGGGCCCGCAGCTCCTCGACGGTCAGGTCGCCGAGGCGGCGGAGCAGGTCGTGGGCCTCGTCGGGATCGCGGGCCCACCAGCGCTCGTCGAGGGCCTGGAGGTTGGCCTCCAAGGCCTCCAGCGCCTCGGGATGGATGAGCTCGCGCAGCTCCTCCTCGCCGAGCAGCTCGGCCAGCATGGCCCGGTCGAGGGTGAGGGCCTGGGCCCGGCGCTCGGCCAGGGGGGCGTCGCCCTCGTAGAGGAAATTGGCCACGTACTGGAAGGCGAGCGACTGGGCGAAGGGCGACGGCGACGGCGTGTCGACCGACACCACCCGCACGGTGCGGGCCCGGACCGCGGTCATCAGGTCGACCAGGGCCGGCAGGTCGAACACGTCGCGCAGGCACTCCCGGTAGGTCTCCAGCAGGATGGGAAAGTCGCCGTGGCGGGACGCGACGGCGAGCAGGTCGGCGGCCCGCTGGCGCTGCTGCCATAACGGGGTTCGGGACCCGGGCCGGCGCCGGGGGAGGAGGAGGGCGCGGGCCGCGTTCTCCCGGAAGCGGGAAGCGAACAGGGCGGAGTTGGCCAGCTCGCCGACGACGAGCTCCTCAACCTCCTCGGGCTCGAGCAGGATGGAGTCGATCGGGGGCGACTCGTCCGCCTCGGGAAGCCGGACGACGATGCCCTCGTCGCTCCACATCGTCTGGACCTCGACGCCGAGGCGCTCACGGACCTTCGCTTCGATGGCCAGGGCCCAGGGGGCGTGGACCCGGCCGCCCAGAGGCGAGAGCACACAGATGCGCCAGTCTCCCAGCTCGTCGCGGAAGCGCTCGACGACCACCTGGCGGTCGGTCGGTAGGACGCCGCCGGTGGCCTGGCGCTCCTCGGCCAGGTAGGCCCGGAGGTTGACCAGGGCCAAAGGGTCGAGGGAGCAGTCACCCGCCAGCCTCTCGTCGGACCAGCCGTCGACCTCCCGGAGGAAGGCGCCGATGGCCCGGCCCAGCTCGGCCGGGCGGCCCAGGCCGTCGCCGTGCCAGAACGGCATCTTCCCGGGCTGGCCGGGGGCGGGGGTGACGATGACCCGGTCGCGGGTGATCTCCTCGATGCGCCAGGTGGTGGCGCCGAGCAGGAACGTCTCGCCCACCCGGCTCTCGTAGACCATCTCCTCGTCCAGCTCGCCCACCCGGGTGCCATGCTCCGACGTGCCGTTACCCGGGGTGAAGACGCCGTAGAGGCCCCGATCGGGGATGGTGCCGCCGCTGACCACTGCCAGCATGCGGGCGCCCGCCCGGGCCCGCAGGGTGCCCTCCACCCGGTCCCAGACGATGCGGGGCCGCAGCTCGGCGAAGTCGTCGGACGGGTAGCGGCCGGCCAGCATGTCGAGCACGTTCTCCAGCAACGCCGGGCTGCAGTCGGCGAAGGGGTAGGCGCCCGCCACCACCTCGGCCACCTCCTCCACCTTCAGATCCTCGACCGCCACCATGGCCACGATCTGTTGGGCCAGCACGTCGAGGGGGTTGCGGGGGACCCTGGTCTCCTCGATCAGCCCCGCCTCCATGCGCATGGCGACGACGGCGGCCTCCA
>JALYYN010000163.1 GCA_030946525.1 Actinomycetota bacterium
AGCTGGCCACGGCGGCGAAGACGGCGCTGGCCCAGATGACGAGGCCGACCCCGAGGCCGGCCAGGTCCTCGGCCCGCTCGTAGCCGTAGGGGTGCGACGGGCTGGCCGTTCGTCCCGAGATGCGGAACCCGGCATAGACGACCGCCGACGTGGAGACGTCGGAGAGGTTGTGCAGCGCGTCGCCCAACAGCCCCACCGAGCCGCTGAGCAGCGCCATGGCCAGCTCGGCGACGCCCGTGACGAACAGACCCGCGGCCGAGAACCCGACGGCCCGATTGGCTGCCCGGCGGTCGGCGGTGTCGTCGTGTCGGGTGGCAGGAGGGAACCGGTCCCAGGTGTCGGGCTGGTCAAGGAGGTGCATGTCGATCCGTTCTCGTGGGGGAAGCCTGTGTCGCTGAAATCGAGCCAGCCCTGAAACCTCGCTGGGGCACGCCTCGGTGGTGCGAGATGACATCGGGCCGTTCCAGGGACCGCCTCCGGGAGGCCATTCCTGGTGGCCGGCTGCGCAAAAGGGTGGGGTCCGGGCTCGGCCCTCGGCCGTCGCGCTCGCTACAAGCCCGTCAGGCGGCGGAGCCAGTCGTCGACGGCGTCGACGGTGGACTGCTCCGCGGTGCCCAGGCGGCGCTGGAGCCGTCGTTGTCCGACCGACCGCACGTACTCAGGCATGGCGAAGGACGGCCGGTCGAGCCCACCGTCGCCGACACCGATGTGGTGGGCGAACCCGCGATCGCGTGTGGTGATGGGAACGACGATCACCAGAGCGACCGGCCAGGCGTTAGACCTCGCCGCGCTCAGGCATCGAGGGGCTCGACCGTTCCTTCTTCCCAGTGACGCCCCTCTGCGAGGTAGTCGGTCCAGGCATCGGGATCCGCCTCACGCAGCTCCGACATCTGGCGGGCGGCCTGCTCCATCATTGCCGTGTCGGCGACTTCCCGGGACAGTTGATCGAGTAGCGCCCGCACGGTCACCCCGCGGGCCTTGGCCGCCGCTGCGAAACGGTCTCGCACCGCCGGGGGTACTTTCAGGGATGTCAAATCGGACATCGTCATAGGATACCTACCTGGGGGATCCAATCGGCGAGAATTCGGGCCGGACGTCTTCGGGCGGCTGACCAGAGGGGCGAGGTGGGGTACACCCCGATCCGACGTCAGGAGGCCTACCTACCCGCTCGTCAGGTTGGGGTTCAATCCCGTCGTGACTGACACCCAGGTCGTGAGGTCTCAGGTTTCAGCCTGACACTTCGAGCCGGGAGCACCACGAAGGGGCCAGTTGGTGGCTACACCAGCGTCAGCGCCCTCGACCAGAGCGCGGGCCGTCAGTTGGACGGCATCGTCGTCGACCGGTCGTTGGCCTCGGCCGCCTCGTACGGGACCTGACCGCCAAGGGCGTGCGCGTCGAGTTCGTCATGGAGCAGCGCGTCAGGCAAGGACACCCAGCGTCCGCAGCTGGCGGCACTGGTCAGTCCGTGCGCGACGGCGACACCGTGATCGTGCACTCTATGAACCGCTGGCCCGGCCCTCCCCTCGACGCGTCGTCTTGGATGGCCTGCATCGCTGGGGCACCTACTGCGTGTTCGGGGTGGCCCTGGCCTACCTCTGGGGCGCTACGTCGGCCTGCGGCCCGACACGGCGCCGCGCTCGCGGAGCCAGGTGACCAGCGTCCCCCTCCGGGTGTCGAGGTCGCCGGCAGCGTCGAGGGGGGTCCCGTCCGCGTAGTCGGGGACCCAGTTCACGTCGGCGCCGCGACCGAGGAGGTACTGGGCCATCCGGCGCTGGCCACCGTGGCACGCCTGCCAGAACGCATGGTCCAGCTCGTCCTGTGAAGACGTGGGCTCCGGCTCCAGGAGCTGCTCGACCCGGGCCTGCATGCCCAGGGCGGCGGCGTGCCAGAGGCGGTCGACCCGGGCGCCCCGCTCGACGAGGCGGCGGGCGACGTGCCAGCAGCCGTAGCCGACGGCGTCGTCCAACGGCGGGCCGCCGGCGATCGACGCGCCCGGCGCCTCCAGGTCCGCGCCGGCGTCGATCAGGGTGTCGGCGACCTCCAGGTCGTCGCTGCTAGCGGCCCAGTGCAGCGGCGTCTCCGTGTGGGGACCTCCCGTGGCCGGGGCGTCGGGATCGGCGCCGGACCCGATGAGCATCCGCACGACGCCCGGGCCGTTCGGGAAGTACCCGGGCCAGTCGGTGACCACGTGCAGGGGGGTGCGCGTCCCGCCCCGGTTGCCCGCGATCCGCGCCCGGGCCAGGCCCGCGTGCTCTCCGAGGAGATGCTCCAGCGACGCGAGGTCGCCGGCCTGGATGGCCCGGACCAGCGCCTCTGCGACGGGATCGTCGTGGGCCAGGGTGGTCACGGACGGTAGCGGCTGCCGTCGGAGGCCGCCTCGATCGGTGCGTCCCTGCCGCCGGCCGCGGCCGGGACGGTGCCGCCCCAGACCACCATCTCCCGTCCCGTCCAGACGCCGTTCGAGTTGCGACCCGACCAGCGTGGGACCGCCCGCCAGGTGTCGTGCGCGGGGTCGTAGGAGGCGCCGTCGCTGAAGAAGTTGTTGTAGGTGCCGGGGCTGCCGCCCCAGATGACCATCTCCTGGCCGGTCCACACCGACATCGTCCCCACCCGGGCGCTGATGGGGGCGGCGGCCAGCATCCGCCAGGCCCCGGTGGCCGGGTCGAGCGTGGCCCCGTCGGCGAAGACCTGCCTCCAGTCCTCACCCCCCCAGAACAGCAGCTCCTTCCCGCTCCACAGGACCCGGGCGAACCGGGCGGCGAGCGGCGAGGCGGGCAGGGAGCGCCACCGGTCCGCCGCGGGGTCGTAGGCGGCGCCGTCGGCGTACGCCTCGTTGCTGGTGCCACCACCCCAGGCGACCACCTCCGTGCCCGTCCAGGTCAGTCCGAACCGCAGCTCACGCGGGGAGAGGGGCGCAGGCGGCAGCATCCGCCACCGGTCCGTGGCCGGGTCGTAGGCGGCGCCGTCGCCCATGTAGTCACCGCTGGCGAAGTCCCGCCCGCCCCAGACGATCAGTTCGCGCCCGGTCCACGTGCCCGTGGTCCGTCGGCCCGCCAACGGGGACGGGGCGATGGTTCTCCACGTGTCGGCGGCGGGGTCGTAGGCCGCCCCGTCGGCGTCGGAGGTCTCACCCGACGACCCGCCCCAGACCAGGACCTCCTTGCCGGTCCACACCGAGGCCATGCCGCTGCGGGGCGAGAGCGGCGACGCGGCGATCCGGCGCCACGTGTCCGCCGCCGGGTCGTAGGCGGCCCCGTCGGCGACGGGCTCGACGTCGTTGGCCAGGCAGGGGCTCTTCTTGCAGGCGCCGCCGCCCCAGAAGACGACCTCCCGGCCGGTCCATAGGTCGGTGCCGGGTGTGCGGGCGGACAGCGGCGACGCGCTCATGGGGACCCACGCCCCGATGGCCGCCGGGCTGCCGCCGGCCCCACCGCCGGCACCGGAGCCGCACGCGGCGGCAATCAGCAGCAGTCCGAAGACGCCGCCGCGGACGGCGCGAGTCGCGAGCGTCGCGCCTCCGGTCACCCCGCCGGCCGGAGCGGCGGGTCGCCGGCGGTGGCCTTCTCCTCGGGCCGGAGACCGCGGAAGGTCGCCTGAGCGCCGGTCTGGGCGCCGTCCCCGACGTCGACCAGTCTCACCTCGGGCCGGGCGGCGAGGGCCCGGAGCGTGGCCGCCGGGCCCCTGACCACCACCGCGAAGACGACCGGAGCGGTGGGGGTGAGGGCGCCGGCCGCCTTGTCCAGGCGGTCCACCTCGGAGGTGTAGAAGTCCTTGAACGCGGTGTCGGTGACGGTCGGGAGCAGCTTCTCGATCTCGTTGCGCTCGTCACGGATCTTGGCGCTCTGCGCGCTCGCCCAAGTGCCCAGGCTGCCGACCACCGCGGAGGGGCCCGAGCCGGGCGCCGCAACCAGCAGGGCCACGACGGGGAGCGTCCCGGCCAGCGCCCGGGTCTGGGCCTCGGTGGAGTAGGCGTTCAGGGAGGCGACGGCGACGCGCTCGCCGGTGGCAGCTTCGAGCGCGGCCCGCCGGTTCCCGCTGTAGTCGGCGATGTCGACTCCCGGCTGGGGGCCCAGGTCGTCGACGGTGGCCGGACCGGCGGTCGCCGCCCCGCCGCCCTGGTCGCGGGAGGACGACGGGCTGGTGTTCAGTGACTGGAGGCTGACGCGCAGGACCACGGCGATGACGGCGACGAAGAGGGCCACGGCGGTGAAACGGAGGGTCCACCGGGCGGCGCGGTCACTGCGGTCACTGTCGGAGGCCCGGGCGCCGGCGGGTTCACCGTAACGTTGCAAGCACAGCCTCCAGGTCGGGCGGCAAGGGCGATTCGAACCGGCAGCGCTCGCCGGTGCCCGGATGGTCGAAGCCCAGTTGTGAGGCGTGCAGGAAGGGTCGGGCGGCGGCGACGACCGGGCGGGAGCCACCGTAGCGGCCGTCGCCCACGAGGGGGTGGCCGATGGCGGCCATGTGCACCCTCACCTGGTGGGTACGGCCCGTCTCGAGCCGGCATTCGACCATGGTGAGCTCCGCCGGCTCGGTGAAGCGGGCCAGCACCCGGTAGTGGGTGCGGGACGGGCGGCCGCCGGCCACCACCGCCATGCGGGTCCGGTCGGAGGAGCGCCGGCCGACGGGCGCGTCGACGACCCCGGCGTCGGTGGCCACCTCCCCCCACGCCAGGGCCAGGTACCGCCGCTCCACGGTACGGGTCGCCAACTGGCCGACGAGGACCACGTACGCGGCCGGCGTCCGGGCCACCACGAGCAGGCCCGAGGTGCCCTTGTCCAGGCGGTGGACGATGCCGGGGCGGGCCGGGTTGCCGGCGCCGGCCATGTCGGGGAACCGCCCGAGCAGGGCCTGCACGAGGGTGCCGGTCGAGCGGCCGGCCCCCGGGTGGACGACCAGGCCGGCCGGCTTGTCGACGACGATCACGTCGCCGTCGACATGGACGATCGGCAGGTCGATGCCCGCCTCCCCGGCCAGCGCGCCCGTGGCGATGCGGGCGGGCAGCTCGACGACGAGCTCCTGGCCGACGGTGACCCGCCGGGCCCGGGTCGGCTCGGCCCGGCCGTCCAGGCTGACCCGGCCGGCGGTGATGAGGCCGGTCGCCTCGGACCGGGCCATGTCCCAGATGAGGCAGATCACCCGGTCCAGGCGCTCCCCGTCGAGGGACTGGGGGATGGGCATGCGCTCCGTGCTCGCGGCCGTCACCGCTTCGACCAGCCGGCCCACAGGAGGAGCAGGCACCCGCAGGTGATGGCGGCGTCGGCCATGTTGAACACCGGCCAGAACCGCAGGTCGACGAAGTCGACCACCGCGCCGCGCAGGAGGCCGGGGTGGCGGAAGATGCGGTCGGCCAGGTTGCCGAACGCCCCGCCCAGGACCAGCCCCAGAGCGACGGCCCCGGGCAGCCGGGCCGTCGCCGAGCCGGTGGCGACCATCACAATGACGAGCACCAGGGCGCCGAGGGCCAGGAAGGGGACCACCGCGCCGCCCAGGCCGAAGGCGCCCGCGCTGTTGTAGGTGAGGGCCAGCCGCACCGGGCCGACCAGCCGGACCGGGCCGTCGGACAGGGACGCAAGCGCCCACTGCTTGGTGAGGGCGTCGACGACGAGGACGCCGGCGGCGACGGCGAGGACCAGCCCCGTCCGGCGCGGGCCGGCTGCTTCCACCGCGGGTGCGCCGGTGTCGCCGGGCGGCCCGGTCAGGCGCTCAGCGACGCGCCAGCCCCCCGCTCTTGCACGCCACGCACATCGACGCGTACGGCAGGGCCTTCAGCCGAACTTTCGGGATGGGGCTGCCGCATCGCTCGCAGACGCCGTACGTGCCGGCGTCCATCCTGGCCAGCGCCCGGTCGATCTCCTCCACTGCGTTGCGGGCCTGGGCGCTCAGCACCAGGTCCCGCTCCCGCTCGACGCTCAGGGTGTCGCCCTCACCCGACTCCTCGTCGAACTGGATGTCGCCCGGCTCCATGTCCTGGGCGAGTTGCTCGGCGTCCATGCGCAGCGACTCGGCCTGCTCGACGTAGGCGGCCCGCTCGGTGATGAGCTCGGCCCGTTGCTCGGCGAGGAAGCGGTCCCCCGCCGACGCGGCCGACGGTTTCGCTCGCGACGGTGACGTTTCGACACTTTCCGTT
>JALYYN010000213.1 GCA_030946525.1 Actinomycetota bacterium
GCTTCACCGTGCTGCCCTACGTGAACGCAGACCCCATCCTGTGCAAACGACTGGAGGAGGTCGGGTGCGCCACGGTCATGCCCCTGGGGTCGTGGATCGGCTCGAACCAGGGCCTGCGCACCAAGGCGGCGCTGGAGATCATCATCGAGCAGTCGCTGGTGCCGGTGGTGGTCGACGCCGGCATCGGCGCCCCGTCGCAGGCGGCGGAGGCCATGGAGATGGGGGCGGGCGCGGTGCTGGTCAACACCGCCATCGGCACCGCCGGCGACCCGGCGGCCATGGGCGACGCGTTCCGGATGGCGGTCGAGGCGGGCCGCGGGGCCCTGCTGGCCGGCCTCCCGGCGGTGGGGCGGGCTGCGGACGCCTCGTCGCCCCTCACCGGCTTCCTCGCCGGATGACGCCCGCCGACGGCCGGTCCACGACCGCGGTGGTGCTCGAGTCGCGCCCCGACGGCGTGCCGGAGGGCACCGCGGCCGCCGACCTCCTGGCCACCGACCTGACCGGGGCCCTCGAAGCGGCAGAGCGGGCGACCCCGGCCGACGTGGACCGGGCCCTGGGCACGGGCCGCCGGTCCCTCGTCGACCTCGGCGCCCTCCTGTCGGCCGCCGCCGCCGACCGGTTGGAGGACATGGCCGGCCTCGCCCACACAGCCAGCGTGCGTCGCTTCGGCAAGGTCGTGCGGCTGTTCGCCCCGCTGTACCTGTCCAACGAGTGCGTCTCGACGTGCACGTACTGCGGCTTCTCGTCGGGCAACGACATCGCCCGGCGCACCCTGTCGCCCGCCGAGGTGGCCGCCGAAGCCCGGGAGCTGCGCAGCCGGGGCTTCCGCCACGTCCTGTTGGTCGCCGGCGAGCACGCCCGGATCGTGTCCAAGGAGTACCTGGTGGACTGCGTGGCGGCCCTCGCGCCCGACGTGCCGTCCGTCTCCCTGGAAACCCAGGTCTGGGACACCGCCACCTACGCCCGCCTGGTCGACGCCGGATGCGAGGGCCTGGTGGTGTACCAGGAAACCTACGACCGGACCACGTACGCGGCATCACACCTCAAGGGCAAGAAGCGCAACTACGACTGGCGCCTCGCCGCCCCCGATCGCGGCGCGGAGGCGGGCATGCGGTCGCTGGCCGTCGGCGCCCTGCTCGGCCTCCATCCCGACTGGCGGCACGAGGTGCTGGCCCTGGCCGCCCACGCCCAGGCCCTGGTCAAGCGGTGGTGGCGGTGCGAGGTGGCGGTGTCGCTGCCCCGGCTGCGCCCGGCGGCGGGGGAGTTCGAGCCCCTGCGCCCCGTGACCGACCGGGAGTACGTCCAGATCCTCTGCGCCCTGCGCCTGGCCCTGCCCGACGTGGGGATCACGCTGTCCACGCGCGAGTCGCCGACGTTCCGTGATGCCGCATTCCGCCTCGGCGTCACCCAGATGTCGGCCGGCTCCCACACCGAGCCGGGGGGCTACGTCGACCCGGGCCGGGCCGAGCCGCAGTTCGAGGTGAGCGACACGCGGTCGCCGGCCGAGGTGGCGGCCGCCTTGCGCGACGCCGGCTACGACCCGGTCTGGAAGGACACCATCGGCGCCCGCGTCACGGACGCCACCCCGATGGAACCGTCGCAGTCCTGATCGCCGGCGCCCTCCTCGCCGTCGCCGTCGTCCTCGGCGCGCCCTTCGCGGCTCGGGCCCAGCTTCCCGCTCAGGGGGCCGCTCGGGCCCGGCTTCCCGCTCAGGGGGCCGCTCGGGCCCAGCCCGCGACCGCCCAGACGACGCCGACCACCGCGCCGGCGTCGCCGGACTGGCAACGCTGGATCTCCCTGCCGGGGGCGGTCGACATCGTCGGGCCCCGTCCCGACGGCGCCCTGGTCGCCTCTGCCGGGGGCAAGCTCGTCACCATTGCCCCCGACGGGACCACGGCGCCCTTCGGCACCTACGCGACCGACCCGGCGGCCGAGAGCTACCTGGCCATGTCCCCCGGCCTCGACGTCGCCGCCCAGCCGCCCTGCCGGTTCGACGCCGGCGACGTCTACGCGCTGGATGTGGCGGCCGCGCCGCTGGGGGTCGTCCGGGTGACAGCGGACGGTCAGTCGGCCCGCTTCGTCGACCTGCCCGGCGCCGCGACCCTGACCGGGATCGCCTTCGATACCACCGGGCGGTTCGGCAACAGGCTGCTGGTCGCCGGGCGCCGGCAGGATCGGACCGCGATCTTCTCCGTCGACTGCCAGGGCCGGGTGGCGACGCTCACCGACAGCGCCCCGCCGATCGCGGGCGCCATGGCCGTCGCCCCGGAGCTGTTCGGCGAGCACGGCGGCGACCTCATCGGCGTCGACCCGGACAGCGGCAACGTCGTCTTCATCCGCTTCGACGGCACCAACGGCGTGCTGACGGCGTCCGGGCTGCCGATCGGCGCTGATGTCGGAGTGGAGGCCGCCGGGTTCATCCCTCCCGATTACCTGCAGCGGGGCGGCGTCGCCTACATGGTCGACCGGCGGGTGCCGGGCGCATCGCCCGAGGGGACCGACTCGGTCTGGCGCCTCAGCGAGGCCCTCCTGCGCGCCGTCAACATCGACAACAACGACCTGCTGCTGTCGACGAAGGCCGGCGGGCGGACGGTGGTGGTGCGGTGCCGGCTGACGTGCCGCGTCCTGCCGCTCGGCCAGGCTCCGGGCGCCCACGTCGACGGTCAGATCACCGTCGTCATCGGCCCACCACAGGTCGAGCCGTTCCACGGCACCGACCTCAAGGGGACGCTGACGTTCGCGATCACCACCGGCGTGCTGGTCGCCGGTGGCTTCGTCCTGTTCTTCGTCCATCGCAAGCGGTCCCCCTCGGCGTCGCCGGGCGCCTGACCGGGGCGTCATTCCCGTTGCCAGGCCCCGAGCAGGTCGACCAGCTCCGGCAGGGTGTCGATCCGGGCGTCGGGCTCGATGCCCCCGACGTCGGGCGCGAACGGGTTCGGCCGCAGCACGGTGCGCATGCCGACCGACCGGGCCCCCGAGATGTCGTCCAGCGGGCGGTCCCCGACGAAGACGGTGCGGTGGGGATCGACACCGAGGGCCTCGGCCGCGGCCAGGAACGCGCTGCGGTGGGGCTTCTGGAAGGCCATCTCACTGGTGTAGAGCCGGGCGTCGATCAGGACGGCCAGGCCGTCGCGTTCCAGGAACCGCTCGTGGAACGCCCGCGGCCAGTGGGTGTTGGACAGCATGCCGATCCGGAGCCCGTCGGCACGCAGAGCCGACAGCGTCGCTCCCGCATCGGGGTCGTGGCGGATATGGGGCGTCCACGCGTCGAGGTGGCGGACGGCCGCCTCCTCCAGGAGGGCCTCGGCCACGTCCAGGCCCAGCTCGGCGGTGGCCCGGGCCAGCAGGTCGGCGAGGGTGGCACTGCGCTGATGACTGGCCGTCGTCGCCCAGAAGTCGGCCTCGACCCGGACGAGGCGCGCCGCCACCTCGTCCTCGTGGGTCGGGTCGATGTGGCGGGCAGCCAGCCGCCAGGCGTCGACCAGCTCCAGGTCGACGAACTCCGACAGCGTTCCGCCCCAGTCGAAGATGACCGCGTCGATCCGACCGCTCATGGTGCGCCGTACCCGCCGCCGTTGCGGCTGGATATCCGGGCCCCAGCCCTGTTCGTGATCATCTTCTCTCGCTCGGACGCCTCCAGCGCGGCATCGTGCGGCGGAGGTATTCGTCGAAGAGCGGGACCGTGAACGCCGTGTCACCATGCGCCGGGCTGAAGATCATCCCTTTCGAGATCAGCTGCGACCGACGCGGCGCGACCGACTCCACTTTCACCCCGAGCATCGCCGCGATATCGCCGGAGCGGTGGGGCCCAGCGCCCAGCTCCGCCATCGCCCTGAGGTAGTCACGCTCCCGGGGGGTGAGACGGTCGGGTCGAACGAGGAAGAAATTGCGATCCAGCTGGTCGACGACCAGCGGCCG
>JALYYN010000229.1 GCA_030946525.1 Actinomycetota bacterium
CCCGATGTCGCCCGGCCATCCGTCATCCGATCCGGGTCAGATCATCACCAGCACGTTGGCCACCACGTGGGTGAAGGCGGGCACGGTCCACCGGCCGCCGGCCCACCGCTGCCAGCCGAGCACCAGCCCGGCGGCGATGTCGAGGGGCAGGACCCACGCGCCGTAGATCGTGACGTGGACCAGGGCGAAGAGCACCGCGCATCCGGCTACGGCGCCGGCCCGGCTCCACTCGGCGAGCACGCCATAGGCGAAGCGCCGGAAGAAGGCTTCCTCCGCCACGGCGGCGAGGGAGTTCAGGGCCACGGCCCGGAGCCCGAAAGGGGCCGGTGAATGGCCGCCCCCGAGCGCCCGACCCAGGGCGAAGGCCGCCACCCCGACGCCGACGACGACGAGGACGGGCACCGTCCCTGCGGTGACCGGCCTCAACGGCCATGCCATCCCGATCGCCCCGAGCACGACGAACACCGCCACGAGGGAGGCGGTCGGTCGGGCGGTGGACCGGGTCAGGGGCTGGCGCATGGCCAGCAGAACGCAGCCGCCGACCAGGACCGCGGCCGCGGCCCCGATCGCGGCCGGACCGGTGGGTGCTCGGGTGTCACGACGGGACGGCGGACGGGGGCGGGGGAGCACCGGCGTCACGGCTGGACCTGGAAGAGCACCGCGGCGATCACCCGGTTCTTGAACGGGGCATGGTCGGTGGCCACGTACTCCGCGGTCATGGTGTGCGGGCCGCTGGCCAGGCCGTGGAGATCCTGGGTGGTCCCGTAGGCCATGGAGATGAGCTTGCCGTCGATGGACACATGGATGTGACCCTGGTCGCCGCGCAGCGGGCCGCTCACCGCCTGGACGATCTGGCCGCCCGTCAGTTGCAGCCCGATGGTGAGGTCGGGCCCGGTCACCGCGTTGGGCTCGGGCTGGACGATCTGCAGCCGGGCCGCGGTAGACGGCCGGTCGGCGGCCGACGACTCCTTCGACCCGCACGCAGCGGAGACCAGCGAGAGCACGAGCAGGGGGAGCACGACCCGGCTCAACCTGGCACCGATCGACATCATGGACGGGTTCGTCTGGACGGGCGGCATGTCAGGGGCTCCTCTTCTCCGCCGCCGGACCTCGGATGCGGAAGTCGAACGTGGTGGACGCGGCCTGGCCGTCGGACGCGTCCAGTTGGTAGGCGCCGGGCGCCAGGGTGGTGTCGCCCGCGAAATGGCCGGGCGAGATGAGACGCATGGCGACGCGCACCGGGCTTCCGGCCGCGGGCCGCAGCACGACGACGGTGTTGGTGACCTCGGCGGCGCCGAGGCCCTGGGCGTCGACGTAGGTGACGTGCACCTCGTTGGCCCCCACGCCGGTCGGGTCGATGAACAGCTGGACGGTGTACGTACCGGCCCGGTGCTCCTGGTTGACCGGGCCGTCGGCCGCCAGGGCCAGGGACCGCCCGGGCACCAGGGCCACCAGCGCGGCGGCAAGGCCCACCGCCCCCACCAGCGCGACCAGCTCCCACGCCGCCGACCGGCCGAATCCGGCGACCGCAGTGTCCCCTGCCTCGCCTGCGTCCCCGGCCAGGCGGCGGGGGACGACCCAGCGGTGACGGGCGGCCAGGGCCAGCGCCAGGCCCAGCAGCACGACCTTGGCCAGGATCACCTGGCCGTAGCGGACGCGCCACAGGTCCGCAACGGACCCGAGGTCGAGCACCGCGTTCAACACCCCGGTGGCTACCACGACGGCGACGGCGCCCACGCCCAGCCGGCTGAACCGCCGCACCAGTTCGCCGACGAGCGGGCGGCGGTCACCGGGCGCCAGCGCCCGCCAGGCCATACCGCCGAGAACCACGAGGGCGCCGAGCCCGCCCACCCACACCGACACCGCGAAGAGGTGCACGGTCACCGAGCCGACGCCGAGCGCCTCGTGGGGGAGGGTGCGGGCGTGGCCGTTGAGGGCGGTGACCAGGCACAGCCCGGCACCGGCGGCCAGCAGCGGGGTGACCCACCGCCGGGCGGCAAGGCCGAGCAGCGGGCGCCGGGCCAGCAGTCCGAGGACCCCCACGCCGGCGGCTGCGGCCAGGGCCATGGTGGCCACCCAGAGCCGCCCGTACGCGGTGTGGAGCACCTCGTTCAGAACCGTCGGGCGAAGGGCGGCGGTCAGCGACAGTCCCGACGCGCTGGCGGCCTGGAAGACCAGGCTCAGCCCACCGGCGACCAGCAGGACGACCCACGCCGCACGCAGGGCCCGGGCGAACCGGGTCCGGAATCGCCCGGCTGCGGGCGACCCGGCCAGGCCCGTGGCCGCCACGGCCGGCGTCCACACCCAACGACGGACGACGACCAGTCCGATCATGGACAGAAGGGCGCTGAACCAGAGGAAGCGGTCGGCGCCGAAGCCGTAGGTGACCAGGCCGCTCACCCCGGCATCGCCGGCGACCGCCACCGCCGAGATGGTCGAGGGAGCGCCCACGTAGAAGCTGAAGCCGCCGTGTACGGGATGGCCGTCGGCGGAGACCACCCGCCAGGTGACGGTGTAGCTGCCGTCCTTCAGGTGGGGAACGGCGACGTCCACCTCCTTGTTGCCGTCGGTCCGGCTCAGCTTGCCCGAGTTGACCCGGTGACCGTCGACGTCAAAGACGCGTACGGCTCCGAAGGTGGCCTCGGCGGCCTCGGAGAAGTGCAGCTTCACCACGGTGGGGGGATGGGCGACGGTCGTCTGCGGCGACGGTTCCGTGCGGAGCAGGATGGCGTGGGCGGAAGCGGCCGGGGCGGTGACCAGCCCCAGGGCGAGCACCACCACGACAGACACCGCCAACCGGATCGGGGCGGGCATTGCTACCTCGTTCGTTCGTGGACCGGAGGCCCGCGGTGGGCGGGCCGGGGCGGGCGCGACGACGAGGAGGGGCCCGCGGGCGGCCTCGATCCGGACTTTCCCGGGAGGTCGGGAAGGGCCGGGCCGACGTGAGCAGCGACGCGCCGGTCGTTCCGACGCGCCGCCGCCGCCGCCTCACGACCCCGGCGACGGTCGCGGTGGCCGTGCGCTCGATCAGGGCGAGGACCACGAGGACGACGGCGGCCACCACCGCCTGGATGGCGATGCCGACGGAGAGCTCGGGGCTGTGCAGGAGCGGAAGCGGACTTGCGCCTACCGCCAGGCGCTCGGCCGTCTCCACCATCAGGAAGAGGCCGGCCTGCGCCGCGCCCAGGAGGGCCACGCGATGGGGGAACGGCCGGTGTCGGCCGCCGGCGCCCTTCCGGAGTCCCAGCGCGACCGAGCCGCCCCGCGCCACCGCCACCACGGTGGCCGTCACTGCGGCCACTGCGGCCACGCCCGACGCCACCGGCCAGTACGAGTGCCCGGTGGCGGCCATGTGGCCGGCGCGGGCCGTGCCGTCGGGGAAGAGGATCCGGTAGCTGGCGACGTGGGCGAGGACCGTCCCGGCCACTCCGGCGCACAGTGTCACCACTGCGTTGGCGGTGGGCGCCGGGCGTCGCACGCTCGCCAGCCTAGGCATCGCCGCCCACCTCCCCGTGTCGGCCGCTACCAGTCCTGGGCCTCGGCCGCCGTCGCCGGTGCGGGCGGCGATCCGTCGGCCGGGACACGGCGCGGCCGGGTCCGGACCAGGGCCACGACGGCCAGGAGCAGGGCGGCGACGGCAATGGCGTAGGCGCCGCCGGCCGAGGACGACCCGCCCTTGCCGGTGTCGGCCGTCGACGGGGCCGCCGCGCTCCCGCCGGCCACGGTGACGGTCACGTCGACACTTGCGTCCTCGGACGTGCCGTCGGCGTAGCCCAGGGTCACCTTGTAGGTGAGGGTGCCGGGCTGGTCGGCGCCCTCGATCTCGAAGCCCCATTGGTCGAAGTGGTCGGGCGCCACGCTGCCCCCGGACCAGGTGATGAGCTGCTCGGTGCGGTTCACCGTCCAGCCTGCGGGCTCTCTGGTCGTGGCGCCGAAGGCCAGACCGGGCGGGGCGGCCAGCGTGAGCCGGACCAGGTCGGCCTTGGCCTCGTTGGCCGCGCTCAGGACGAGGAACGTCGGCCTGCCGGTGGGAAAGGCGTTCGGGTTGATCTCTTCGTGGGCGAAGGCGGCGCCGGCGTGCAGCAGCACGGCGGCGCCGAGCAGCACGCCCAGCATGGCTCGTCGCGTCGACAGCACCGCTCCGAGCCTTCTGCGGCGAGGAGGTCGGGCCGACGGCGGACACGACCGACGATCTCCGGGCCTTCGTGGGATCGACCGCCCCGCGCCGTTCCGCCTACACGAACGTGTCGGATGCATCGCTCACGAGACGGTGATCGTTCCCTTCATCCCGGACGCGTAGTGGCCCGGCTCGTGGCACCCGTACAGGGTCGTGCCCGCCGAGGTGAAGGTCCAGGTGATGT
>JALYYN010000236.1 GCA_030946525.1 Actinomycetota bacterium
CATCGCCGGCGGCCTGTACCTCACCGTCCAGGGGGCGGCCAAGATCTGAGCGGGCAGGGTCAGGCCGGACCGTCGTGCCCCCAGCACCTTGCTGCACGACGGTCCGGCTACCTGATTTCGGTCCCACCGGCTCCGCCGGATGACCGGCACACGACCTCCCCGAACTGCACGATCCGGCGCACCACCTCGTCCCGCTCGACGTCGAGAGTCGCCACGTGGCGGCTGCGCTCCAGCCAGACCCGCTCGACCGGCCCGGCTACGGCCGAAGCCACGATGTCGCTCGACACCGTGTCGACCACCCCGTCGTGCCGGCTGGTCAGGATCAGCA
This sequence comes from Actinomycetota bacterium, assembly GCA_030946525.1. Lineage (GTDB taxonomy): Bacteria > Actinomycetota > Acidimicrobiia > Acidimicrobiales > AC-14 > CADCTB01. Next base: position 329 of record JALYYN010000236.1, read on the forward strand.
CGGGGCAGGTGATCTCGCCCAGCCGGATCGCCACATCGTCCAGCGCCTCGCACATCGACAGCAGGGCGGCGACGGGCAGCCGGTCGTAAGCGTCCTCCCTGGCCTCGCCGTCGGCCACGTCGCCGCCGATGCCGGGCAGGAAGGCGTGTCCGGAGCCCAGCAGCTCGCGCAGCAGATCCCGGAACGATGGTGCCGGAGGATCGACCAGCGGGTTCACCAGTGCCAGTCCGGCGACCTCCGGGTGCCGCAGCGCCAGCGCGACGGCGAGCGCCCCGCCCATCGACAGCCCGCAGGCGAGGACAGTCCGGCACCGGGCGCCCAGGTCGAGGTACGCAGCCTCCACGGCCGCGGACCAGTCGTTCCAGCCGTAGGCGGCGAGGTCCTCGGGGGAGGTCCCGTGGCCCGGCAGGAGCGGCGCCGACGTCTCGAAGCCGGCGCCGGCGAGGACGGCGGGGATCCCACCGAGGGACTGGGGCGACCCGGTCAGCCCGTGGACCACCAGCACACCGGCGGGGCTGCTCACCCCGTGGCGGGACCGGTGCGGCGGGACATCGCCTGGAAGCGGAGCATGTCCGCTGACATCCCGGTGACCGCCTCGGCGAGGGTGGTCGTGTGGACGGGCACCCCGTAGGCGGCCAGCCCTTCGATCAGGGTCTCCGGGGCGGTGTCGTCGATGAGGCTGTCGACGACGAGGGACAGGCGGGCCGGATAGGCGAGCTCGCCGCGGAAGCTCGGCTCGTCGACCACGACCTTGCCCCACAGCGCCACCTGGCCGACGACGATCACCTCGGGCGCCAGGCACAAGCCGTGCTGGCGCAGCGCGTCCATGTCGGGGTTGGCGTAGATGCCGCAGTTGCAGCGCACCGCCGGCGCCGGGTGGCCGATCTCCAGGCACCGGGCCTGCAGCACCCGGCCCGGCTGCCACTCGAACTGCCGCTGCGTCACCGACCGCAGCAGTCCCGCCGGCGAGAGCTGCCAGTACCGCCAGCCGAAGACCGGGTCGCTCCGGTCGCGTACGGGGGGCTCGGTCATCGGTCCACGCTCCCTTCGGGCGTGTGGACCGGTGAACGCCCCATGGACCGGCCTCCCGGGCCGCTCATCCGGCGGCGCCCGCGGTGTTCAGCGCTTCGGTCGTGCGTCCTCCGGGAGCACCCACTGCCCGGTCTCGGGAAACAGAGGGTCGACCGTGCAGTAGGAGTCCGGATCGGGCTGCCACATGGCCGACGCCTGCTCGAAGCAGGCGGTGTGGAACGTCATGGCGGCGGGGCACATGGCGCCCGCAACCGACAACTCGGACTTCACCCTGTCGTCGGCAGGGACGTCCTTCCCGCACACGTCGCACTGCTCGGAGAGGCCGGCCATATGCAGATTCTACGGCCGGGACACCGGGTAGCGTCGCCGAATGGCCACGTACCCCTTTCTGTCCGAGGAATGGATCACCGAAGCACGGAAGATCCGGGCCGAGCTCGCTCCCCCGTCCGTCGACGCCGCTCCGGCATCGGTGCGGATGAACCAGGTCATCACCGACGTGCCCTTCGGCGCCGGCACGCTCGACGCGCACCTCGACACCTCCTCCGGCACCCTCGAGATGGAGACCGGCCACCTCGACCACGCCGACGTCACCGTGACCCTCGACTACGCCACGGCCAAGGCCATCTTCGTGGACGGCACCCTGGACGCGGGCATGAAGGCGTTCATGGAGGGCCGGGTGAGGGTTCAGGGCGACATGGCCAAGCTGATCGCCGCCCTCCAGCAACTGGCGCCGCC
>JALYYN010000241.1 GCA_030946525.1 Actinomycetota bacterium
CTCCACGAAGGCGTCCAGGTCCACGGTGCGGAAGCGCACGAACTTGCCCACCTTGAAGTAGCGGACCCGCCGCTCGAGGACCAGGCGTCGCACGAACGCCTCGCTCACCCCCAGGTGGGCGGCGGCGGCGGCCACGTCGAGCAGGGGATCGCCCTCAACCCGCTGGGTGGACACCGCGCCCTCCCTCGCTCCGCCCATGCTGGGTCCGGTTGGCCCGCGTCCGGCTCGTCATCGCCGGCTCGGCTTTCGCAGCGGCTGCCATCCCGACTGCTCGGGGGCCCGGCGCGGGACCGCCATCCCCGCCCGCAGCCCGCTCCGGATGGTGGCGGCGGCCTCGGACTCGCCGAGTCCGACGGCCAGTGCCGAGCAGAGCGGCGCCTCGAACACCATCGCTTCTGAGAGCTCACCGCCGCCCACCAGGCGGCCCAGGCAGAACGCGGCCCGGTTGAGCCCGTCGTTGCGCTGGCCCACGACCAGCCTCCGGACAGCCTCCAGCTCCCGGCTCAGCGCCCCGGCACCGTAGGCACTGGCCCCACCGGTGAGTGAGAAGGTGGCCGCCCGCGCCGGCGACATCCGCCTGGGCAGAATCCAAGCCGGCAGATCGGCGATGCGTCGCCGGTCCCACCGGTAGCGCCGGCCACTGGCGTGGATGCTGGGCGGGGCGACCACGTAGCCGCCGTCGCCCCGCAGGTCGATACCGGGAAGGCCGTGGGCCAGGCCGGGAAGGCGCCCCACAGCGTTGGGGATGGCCACGCCCGACGGCCGGGCGTAGACCAGGTGCAGCCCCCTGCCCCCGGTGTGGGACGTGAGGGTCGGCGCCAGCTGGTGCCCGGCAGCCACCAGCGCCTGCAGGGACTTCCGGCCACCCTTGGGCAGGTCGACGTCGACGACGACCAGGCCCGAAGCCGCCCCGGTGGCGATCCCCACGTTGGCCGCCGGGGAGCGCCGCCACCACTCCCCGATGAGAACCGGGTCGGTGGTGGCGTCGTGCACGCCGTGGCGGCTCAGGGGATGCTTTCCCGGGTTCTCGCAAGACCGCCCACACCCGCACTCCCCCGCGGAGGACATCCCGGCCACCGGCAGGACGGCCCATCCTGCCGCCCCATAGGCGAGGGCGGCGTCAAGAGGCGAACGCGATCCGATGGCCCGGGGCGGCTCCCAGCCCGCACCACGCACCACGCGACCGCCGGGTCGAGGGCGCAGCCCGGTCACCGGCTGGCCCGGGGATCGCGTCTGAATCGCCGACCACGGGCGCGATCGACGGCCGCCGACGCGGCGGCCATGGCACCGAGATGGTCAAGGGCGGCGACGAGGACCCTGGGCGAGGCTTGCCACCACTCCTCCCTGTAGAGCGCGACCCGGACGTCGCCGCCCACCACCTGGCAGAGCTTCCTGATCATCTCCAACCTCCGTGTTTGACGGCGTCTCCCCGATCCGCTGGCGGCAGCACGCGGCGACACGACCGGCGTGAACGACGGGTCCTGGCCCTCCACGTCCGCTCGTCGGCAAGTTGCAGCGGCGCTCATCGGCTTCCCGGAGGGTTCGGGTTGAACCCGACGTGGACGTGAAATTGATGGTCACCGTCGCTGAAGACGTTCCATCCACCGGCCCCCACCATGTCGGCCCAGGGCACGCCCATCTCGTCCGGCCGGCCCGCGCCGAGCGGTACGACCTCCTCGGCAAACGAACGGCAGACGGTGCAGGAGGGGCTCACATCCTGGCCGTCCACGGTGGCGATGTCGGCGGCCCGCCCCTCCCAGTGGTTGCTGACCCGGTTGGTACCGGCCACGAACTGGTTGTGGCCCGTCTTGAGCACCGAGACGGCGATGGAGTGGCGCTGGGCCGCCCAGGCCAGGAAGTCGATGACCCGCTGGTCGATGACCCCGTCGATGAGGTCCTGGCGGCACGCCGGGCACAGCGAGATGTTGGGGTTGTTGAGCACCGCTGCCGCGTCGCCGGCGGGAACGTTTCCGGCGGCGGGGGCGGTGGCGTAGTCGTCGGCCCGGCGTAGGACATCGTCGACATAGCCCCAGTCGCGGTTGTAGTTCCAGATGGCATCCCGGAGCCGGGCCGGGTCGCCGGCGCCGTTGGCGCACAGGTAGTTGGCCGCGCCCCAGATGGCATCGACGGGGTTGTAGACGTCGGTGGCACCGTCGTGGTTGCCGTCCACCCCGTAGGCGGCCCACGTCCCCGGCTCGAACTGCATGGGGCCCTCGGCGCCGGCGAAGTTCGCGCCCGAGTGCACACCGGGGAGATCGGATCGCCCGTGGTCCGTCTCGACTTTGCCGATGGCGGCCAGCACCCCCCAGGGCATCCCGCAGGTGTCCTTGGCCGCCTGCTGGTACACCGGGAGTAGTTCCGGGGGGATGTCGGCGAGGGCGTTGGCGCTGGGGGCCGCGTTCTTGTCGATGCTGCCCCCGGCGGCGCTCGACATGGCCAGGAGCATCAAGACGCTGGGCCCGAGGAAGCAGGCCACGACGACCCCGGCCATCACCACCATCAGCATCACGGCCCCACCCTCTTCGCCCGAGAACCGTCGTCGGGGCCCGGCGACGGAACTCACGATTCCTCGACGCCGGCCACCAACCAGTGCCCGGCCGACGAGTCGAGAGCCATGGTGAGCTGGTACGAGCGAAGCTCGTCGTGGGCAGAGCCATCGCTGGTCAGGGTGAGCCGGGCGTCAACGGCAACGACGGCGAGGTTGTCGCGCCGTTCCGTGGTGACGACGGTGAGTACCTCGCCCGCGAAGACCCCGTGTTGGCGTCGGAGGTCCTGCAGTCGGGCTGCACCTGAGGACGATGAGCGCAGGTCCTCGGCCAGCCGTGGTGCCGCGTAGAAGGCCCTCCGAGCCGCTACCCCCGCGGGGTCGTCGGCAGCGCTGTAGCTGGTGTCGACCAGTACGAAGCGGGCGGCCACGGCCTCCGGATCGGCCCATTGCGCAGGCGTGAGCTCCGCCACGGTGGCCGGGGCGCGACCAGGCTGAGGCAGGCCCAGTTGCGACCGCCTGCTGGCGTCGACGCGCCCGACCTCAGGCTGGCTGGCGTCCTCCGATCGGCCCAGGGCTTGGCGGGGCGGAGCGATCGTCGGAACCGCACCCTGGGGGTCGTCGCCCGGCTGGGACGGCGTCGTGCCGGCAACGCCGCTCGCCCCCGACCCGCGGTGATCAGTTGCCCCCGCGCAGCCAGCTACAAAGAGGGTCATAACAACCCCGGAGCTCAAGAGGCGAGTAGTCGGTCCCGGCCGCATACCTCACTAAGGGGGTCACCCACAGAGCAGAAAGGACGCGATTTCTTCGCCTGAGATTTCTGGTCGCGATATGGCGGGTCACCCAGCAATAGGTCCTTACATGGCCACAACGACCGGCCTAACCTCCGCGCTCATGACTTCGGTGACGGCGTGGGGCGGAGGGTCGATGTGGCGCATCTGGTCGGCGCGACGGGAGCCGGCACGGTGTCCGGGCTTGGCGCGCATCCAAGCGCTGCACCACCTGCGGGACAGGCACCCGAGGTTCCCATCGGCGGTCCACTGGACCACGCCCGGCCAAGACGGTACCGGTGTCTGGTACTGGCCCGACGTGTGGCGCTGGGCCCGCTGGTCGGGCCGATCCGATTTCGCCGACCTCGGGCCACTGCGCACTCCGGGCACACACGCCAGCCGCCACATCGACGTTGGCCACCTGGTGGGAACAAGCAGATCGCCGCAGGGTCGGATCTGCAGCTCATCCCAGGGTGGGCACTTGCTGTCGCAGTCGGACGCGACGTTTCCGGCACCGGTGTTCGTCAGCAACGGCGGACGTTGGGGGACGAGGTTGTGGGCGTGGCCCGATGTGCGCCGCTGGGCCGTGCGCTTGCCGGGGCCTGGTCTCCGGCGGCCCGGGGCAGAGCGCACCGGCGACGCCGAGAACCACGAAAACCGCTTGCATGGCTTCGGCTGAGGGCGGAGGATGTGAGCGAGCGGTGGTCGGGGAGGTACCGACGGTGGCAGCAGCGGCGACGATCAGCACGGCGACCCCGGCGCAGGCCCGGGGCCCGGCCCGGTAGAAGGGCCGGCGGGTTACGGCGGTGGGGCCAGTCGTGCCGCCGTCGTGGCCGGGGTCAGTCCTGCGGAAAAGGACAACCAAGGAGGTCGAGCCCTGATGGCACGCGCGCTCAGCGTGGGAGCCCCCGCCGTCCATGCGGAGACCAACGGCCAGTCGTTGGGCGCAGCGCCTCACCGGTCGGCATTCAGCCGGGTACGGGGCAGTCTGGCCCTGGCTGTTGTTTTCGCGGTGTTGGCTGGACTGTTCTACCTGGTGGCGGCCAACGGGCACTCCGGTGTCCAGGTGGCGGTGGCGTCCCGGGACCTGCGGGTCGGGGAGACGATCGACGCTGGCGCGGTGAGCTACGTCGACGTGAGCGGGTCAAAGGCACTCCTGGCCACGCTGCTACGTCCCCAGGACATGGCGTCGGTGCAGGGATTCGTGCTCACCCACGCCGTGGTCAAGGACGCAGCGGTCGGCCGTGGCGACGTGGTGCCTGCCGGCGCCGGATCCCAGGCCCGCTCCATGAGCATCCCCGTCGACGCCGAGCACGCGGCGGGCGGGACCATTCAGGTGGGCGACACCGTCGACGTGATCGACGGTGGTGACAACGGCTCGGCGCCGTCGTTCGCGGCGACGGGCGTGCAGGTGGTGGGCGTGTCCAGGCCCAGTACCGGCGCCCTGGGCGGAGGAAGCACGAGTCGTTCATCGCCGTGGCCCTGCCGGACGGGCCCCAGCCCGATGGTCAGGCCGCCCTGCGGTTGGCCGCCGCGATCGACCACGCCAAGGTGGAGGTGGTCCGCTCCACGGGAGCGGCGTCGCTGCCGGCCGCGGTCACGGCCAAGACGACCACGTCGTCGGTGCCCGGGCGGTAGGGAGTGGCCGAGCTGACCTTCGCCTTCGCCGCCACCCTGGACCAACGGCTGCAGCGCTGGTCCCGCCACATCGTCGATCACGGCCCCGGCCGGGTGGT
>JALYYN010000250.1 GCA_030946525.1 Actinomycetota bacterium
CGCTTGGCCCGCACAAGGGCCATGACGAACAGCCGGGCGCCGATGCCGCACAGCACGCCGAGCAGCGCGGCGCCGCCCAGGTCGCGCAGGTCGAACGGGGGCGAGCCGGCGACGGCGAAGAGCGGCGCCGTGCCGGTGATCGCCACGAACACGACGTAGCTCACCGCGGCGGCGATGCCCGCAGGCAGCAGCATGCGACGGGCGAAATCCTCCTGATACGGCACCTCGAGGGCGAACACCAGCCCGGTGGCCGGCGCCTTGAAGATGGCGGCCACGCCGGCGGCCGCCCCGGCGACCAGCAGCACCTTGGCGTCCTCACGGGAGAAGAGGCGGCTGAACCGGCGCTGAAGGGCCGAACCGACCGACGCGCCAAGATAGACGGCGGGCCCCTCGTAACCCATGGCGCCGCCGAAGCCGAGGGTGGCGACGCTGGCCAGCAGGCGGCCGGGCACCGGGCGCAGGTTCAGGCGGGTGCCGGGCTCGTTGAAGTTCTTGATGTACTCGTCCGCCGTCGCCGGGCTGACCCGTCCGGCGAGGAAGTGCAATGCCAGGGCGGCCAGCACCAGCCCGGCCAGGGGGGCCATCACCCGTAGGGCCAGCGGCGCGCGCTGCAGGTGGTCGAAGATCGCCTTGCGGGTCAGGGACTCGAAGCCGGCCACGCCCAGGCCGGTGACCGCGCCGGTCAGCGCCGCGAACAGCACCACCTGGCGGGTCTGGCGTCCCAGGGCGAAGACGTGCTCGCGCTGGCGGGCGAGCTGCGACCGGAACGGCCTTTCGGTCGACGATGGGTCCGCTTCTTCCTCGGCACTGCTCCCGTCCCCGTCTGCCTTCATCGGTCGTTCTCCTGGGCCCGGAGGCCGTCGAGGATCGCGTCGACGGCCCGACGCACGTTGGGCCAACGGAACCCGGCCGGGTCGAGCACCCGGTGGAGCATGAGGCCGTCGCCCAACGCGAGGAACACCGCGGCCAGTGCGTTGGCCGGCACATCGACGAGGTCACCGGCGGCGACGGCACTGTCGATCACCGCAGCCAGGCACATGCGCCGGTGCTGCATGGCCTCCAGGAAGCGGAGTCGCAACCCCTCGTCCGAGGAGATCTCGGCCCACAGGTCGGCTCGCAACTGGACTGCAGCGCCGTCGGACCCGCGCTCCACCAAGCCCGCAACAAAGCGCCGGATCTGCTCGACACCGCCCGACTGGCTGCCGGCATCGGCCACCAGTTCGGTCATCCCTTCGGCGTCGTCGTCCAGCAAGGCGAGAAGCAGGTCGTGCTTGTGGTCGAAGTAGGTGTAGAAGGCGCCCTTCGAAAGACCGGCCTCGGCGCACACGTCGTCGACGCGCAGCGTCCTGTACCCGCCGCGGGCGACGCAGCGCCACGCGGCATCGACCAGCCGCCTTCGGCGCTGCTCCTTCGCTTCCGCGGCCAGTTTGGGCATCCATCCATTGTAACAAACCGTCCGTCCGGTTTCTTAATTTGGAATGGCGTCGACTTCCGGCTCCCCAGGATCGATGCGGAACCACCGGGCGACGACCACGTCGGTCGAGGCGTGGGCCAGGATCGATAGCACGATGACGATGGCGGTCAGGTGGAAGAGCCGGTCGGCGTCGGCGACCCGGGACTCGAGGATCAGCAGTCCGTAGACGACCGAGGCGAAACCCTTGGGCCCGAACCATGCGGCGGCGACCCATTCGCGCCGGTCGAGGTCGGAGCGGAACAGGGCAAACGCGAGGGCGATCGGTCGGACGACCACGAGGGCCAGGACGGCGAAGGCGTAGCCGGTCAGGGGTATGTCCCGCAGGAACGACGGCGAGATCAAGGCGCCGAACAGCAGGAGAGCGGCAAGCTTGAGCAGCTCGGCGATGAGCTCGCCGAACTGGTGGAACGCAGCGCGCATCCCCGGGCTCAGGGTAGCGAGGGTGATGCCGGCTGCGAAGGCGGCCAGGAACTCGTTCGCATGGGTGATCGACGCCACCGAGAGGACGAGCAGCCCGAGGGCGAACGCGGTGAGCGGCTCGTACAGGGAGGCGGCGCCGAGCACCGGCAACCGCTCCAGCCTGATGGCCACCCATGGGATGGCGACGCCCAGAGCCACGCCGCCGGCCAGCTGGGCCGCCAGCCTGAGCCCGTGGACCGGGCCGCCGGAGACGACGGCGAGCAGCACGACGACCACAGGAAGCGCCAATCCGTCGTTGAGCCCGCTCTCGACGTTGAGCAGGTGGCGCAGGCGGTACGGCACTTCGTCGCGCCCCACGATCGCGGCGGCGAACACCGGGTCGGTCGGGCTCAGGACGGCGCCGAGGAGCAGCGCCTCCGCCCACGGAAGTCCGGCCACGAACCGGCCCAGCACGGCGGTGAGCAGGAGGGTGATCGGCAGGCCGACCGCCAGTGCCCGGCCCGGCAGCGTTCCGGCGCGAAGATCCCGGAAGGTGACCCGCATCCCGTCGGTGTAGAGCACGCTGAACAGCGCCAGCTCGGCGAACGTGGACACCACGGGGGTCTCCGGGCGGACCCGGATCACGTTCAGCACACCGGATCCGAGAACCAGGCCGGCCAACAGGAAGAGCACCGCGGTGGACAGGACACTGCGGTGTGCCAGCGCCGACACCAGGACGGCCACGAGCAGGGTGGCGGCGAACGCCAGCACGACGGCCATGGCGAACCCTACGGGAGGTGGCGAGCGAGAGCGGTCAGTCGGACGGAACCAGGGGTCCGGCCGCCGCGGGTCAGCTGGTCGTCGGGGCCGGCCCCGGGTCGCGGAGCTGGGTGCGAAGGCCGGCGAGCAGCGTTCGGAGGCCGATCTGGAACTGGCCTGCGCTGGTGAACTGGGCCAGGTCGGGGGCCAGCTCGACCAGATTCGGGAACCGGTCGGGCGGCAAGGTGCCGAAGAACAGGTGCCAGTATCGGGCGACGTGGCCGTGGCCGCCGCCCGGGACCATGGTCCGGGCCCGGGAGACCTCGAGGGCGGCGAACCCGATCGTGTAGGTGTGGACGGCGGCGAAGCCCTGGGCGGCGCCGGCGGCATGGAAGCCGGCGGACCGGAGGACGGCCAGGCCCGACTCCATGCGGGCCAGGGCGGCCGTCGTGGTCACAGGATGGCTGGTGAAGGTGGCCAGCGCCGCCGGGTAACGCACCAGCAGGTCCCGCATTCCGAGGGCGAACTCCTCGATCCAGGCCTCCCAGTCACCGGCGTCGGCCGCCGGCGCCGGTACTTGGGCCAGGAGGGTGTCGACCACCTCGTCGAGGATTTGCTCCTTGCTCTCGAAGTAGCGGTACAGGGCCATGGCCGAGACGCCGAGGTCGGCTCCCAGGGCCCGCATGGTGAGGGACTCCTCGTCGGCGGTCTCGACATACCGCAGTGCGGCGTCGACGATGCGCTCGCGCGTCACCCCGGGTCGGGCGCCCGCCGCGCCGCGCCGCAGCCTGCTCGAATCGGCGACCGGTTGTTGCGCTGCTGGCTCCAAGGCGACCCCGAGAAACTTGACCGACCCGGCAACCCTACCTTGACCGCAACTCAGCTGCTGTGTATGTTTACGTGTTAATGTAAGTGCAAACCAAGGCAGGCTCGGGGAAGCAGAGGTGCGGTGCGACGTTGGTCCGCGGCCGGCGACCGGTGCCATGCCTTCCGAAGCCCCTATCCGCACACTGCATGAGGAGCCCGATGGTCAACCCGTCCCCCCGCCGCCTGACAACTGCCGCCGCGGCCTTCGCTTTCATGCTGGCCGCGCCCGCCGGCGCATTCG
>JALYYN010000290.1 GCA_030946525.1 Actinomycetota bacterium
CGGAGCCTGTCAAGCGGTTTGAGACCAGCGATCAGCTTTTCTTCTGAGCGTCGTTGGTGATGGTTGGCTTGTTGATCCACGCCATGGTCGGCATCTTCGGCGGTGTGGGACGGCGGTTGCAGAACCGACGGGGGTTGGAGGCGTAGGCGGCGTCGAGGGTCTCGGCGCGGGCGGCCTGGACGTCGTCGGCGGTCCCGTAGTGCATCGAGGCGGGGGCGTGTAGTGCAATGCCGCTGTGACGATGGTGGTGGTTGTAGTACTCGAAGAACTCGGCGCAGAAGGCGCGGGCGTCCTCGATGGAGCCGAACCGATCCGGGAACGCCGGGCAGTACTTGAGCGTCTTGAACGCCGCCTCGGAGAACGGGTTGTCGTTGGACACGTGGGGCCGTGAGTGGGTCCGCGTCACCCCCATCTCGGCGAGCAGGACGGCGACGGGCTTGGAGGTCATCGACGTGCCCCGGTCGGCGTGAATGCTCAACACGTCGGCGGTGATCCCTTGAGCCTTGATGGTGGCGGCGATGAAGGCCTTGGCCAGCTCGGCCGTCTCGGTGGGGGCGACCATCCAGCCGACGACGTAGCGGCTGAAGATGTCGATGATCACGTACAGGTCGTAGTAGACGCCCTTGGCCGGGCCACGCAACTTCGTTATATCCCACGACCACACCTGGTTCGGGCCACGGGCCACGAGCTCGGGACGCACCCGGGCGGGGTGGGTGGCCTGGCGGCGGCGCTCGCGCACTTCGTCTTGGGAGCGAAGAACCCGGTACATCGTGGATATCGACGCCACGTAGGTACCGGCGTCCAACAGGATGGCCCACACCTGTGCCGGTGCGAGATCGACGAACTCCGGGGAGCACAACAGGTCCAACACGGCGTTGAACTCGGCGTCGCTGAGCTTGTTGGCCGGTGAGCACCTCGGCGCCGGCGGGCCGTGCATGGGACCCTGGGCATCGCGGTAGTGCGACGCCCGACAGCGCCCGGTCAGCGCGCACGCCCGGCGGAGGCCGACGAGTGGGGTGAGCTCGCTCACGGTCACGCCGATCACTTCGTCGACTTGGGGTCGGAGTCCGCGCTCTCGGCAAGCATCTCCAAGAGCGCGTGTGCTTTTCCCATGATCTCGAGTGCCATCTTCGTCTTGGCCAACTCGGCCTCGGCCCGATCGGCCCGCTGGTTCGCCTTCGCCAACGCGGCATCGGTGACAGGGCGCGTCGGCCGCTCGGTAGTCGTACCTGTGCGATGCAGGACGCCGGTGTCGCGAGCCCGGCGCCACTCGACGATCTGGGAGCTGTACAGGCCCTCTCGGCGCAACAGGGCGCCCTTGTCGCCCGAGACCGTCAGGCGGTCGTAATCGGCCAGGATGGCCAGCTTGTAGTCGGCGTCGAACCTCCGTCGTCGGGGTCGGTCGGGCGGTGTGGGGTCGGCCACGACGCCATCATGGGCGCGTTCGGTCAAGGTTGGCATGGTCATCTCGTCTATAGCTCCGGTCTCGCCCTCAGTGGGATGGTCTACAACCCGCTGGTCTCAAATCAGCCTGATGCCATGAAGGAGCGCGTGATCGTTCCCGCGTAGCGAGCCGACGAGTAAGCGGCTCTGCGCCCAGACCAGACGAGGAGCCGGTGCGTGGGCACATCCGGGTCGGCATCAAAGGGCGGGGCCCCCGCTCGTCGCAGGCAACCGAATGTTGGCAACACTCGGGCTTCCCAAAGCAACACCAACGACAAGGGAGGCCCCACCGTGGACCGACAGTACGTGGGTATCGACTTGCACCGTCGCCGCAGCGTCATCGTGCGACGCACGCCGGCCGGCGAGACGCTCGAGACCGTTCGCATCACCAACGACCCCGTGGCACTGGCCCTGGAGCTGGCCAAGGCCGGCCCCGATCCCGAGGTGGTGCTGGAGGCCACCTACGGCTGGTACTGGGCCTCCGACGTGCTTCAGGCCAACGGGGCCAACGTGCACCTGGCCCACCCCCTCGGCAACAACTGGGGCCACCGCCGGGTCAAGAACGACCTGTTGACCGAACTACCTCAGCTCGCGGCCCAGCTCAGCGCTTGATCGGCGGACGGGGCCACTACTTTGCCGGACCGTGCTCGACGAGGACGATGACCCGACTGACCTGAGCCGGCTTGCGGTGCCCCAGTTGGGGTCGCTCGACGCGACAGGTGATTCCTTCCAGCCCTACCGTCTCCTCGACGCCGCCGGCGCGCCGATCCCGGCCGGCGACGCCTACTTCGCCGAACTCGTCGCCTGCGGCCGGCCGGCGACGACTCAGCGGTCCTATGGGATGGATCTGCTGCGGTGGTTCCGTTTTCTCTCTGCGGTCGGGGTCGACTGGGAGAAGGCGACCCGGGTCGAGGCGCGGGACTTCTGCCGTTGGCTCGGGGCGACACCGAAGCCCTCCCACCCGCACTGGCGCCGGCCGGCGGACCTACCGGCGCGGCGTCAGCCCTCGACACCGAACGCGCTGACCGGCAAGCGCCCGCCAGGGCCGCGCTACGCCCCGGCGACGGT
>JALYYN010000307.1 GCA_030946525.1 Actinomycetota bacterium
GCCCGGTCACGGTCAACCCCGGCGGGGCGCTGACGGTGGTCAACTCCCAGATCAGCCGGGGCATCGTGGCCAACGCACCCAGCTTCTTCAGCGTGTGCGGCTCCCAGGTCTCCGCTCCTTCCGCCACTCCCAGCCAGGGCATCGTCGTGTCGGGCGCCGCGGTGCCCGTCCGCATCGGCGACCCGGCCAACGGCTGTGCCGCCAACCGGGTGGCCGGCGACGTCAGCCTGACCACCAACAACGCCGGGTTGACCCTCGGAAACAACATCGTCTCCGGCAACGTGACGGTCAACAACAACACCGTGGGGTCCGACGTCGTCAAGGCCAACACCATCTTCAACGCCCTGGCCTGCGCCGGCAACACCCCGCCGCCCACCAACGCCGGTCACTCGAACACTGGCGGCTCCAAGTCCGGACAGTGCTCGGTTTTGTAGGGCGACATCGGCGGAGCCGGCGAGAACGGACCCTCCTGAGCCCGCGTCCTCCAGCTGGAACGGGGCCCGACGTGGGACCCCGGGTGGGTCCGCTTGATGGAGATCCGAGGAGCCTGGCGCCTCGGTTACTTCGAGGACAAGGCCCCGCGGGTGACCATGTCCTCGGCCAGGGCGTCGATGTCCTCGGGGCGGAAGCGCCGGTGGCCTCCCAGGGTGACCACGCAGGCGATCCGGCCGGCATTGGCCCAGCGGTCGATCGTCTTGGTCGAGACGTGCAGCGACCGGGCGGCCTCGCCGGGGCTCAGGTACCGCCGGGAACTTTCGTCGGACTGCGATGCCATGGTCATTCGCCACTCCCTTCGTCATCGCCGCCGGACCCGGGCGACGGAGCGCGCAGGTCGACGGCGAATCGCCGGATGCCGAGGACCGACCATGACTTGACGGCTACCCTCTGCGTCCAGTTAACCACTCTTTGAGATGTTCGTCCAGGTGCTGAAGGTGGGAGGCGTCGACCGCCGTTGAGGCGACCGCCGACGCCTTCACCACCTCGGCACGCTCCGGGCCTCGACGGTGCTCCTCCCGGTGCTCGTGCTGGGCCGGGCCCCGATGCCCCTACCGAACCGGTGACGCCCGGCGGCGCCTGACGCCCTCCGCCGTCACCGGTCCGCCGGCTGGCCTCATCGTCACTGCCCCCGGGTACTGTCGCCCCGATGCCCTACCAGTCTCTGTACCGGCGGTACCGGTCCCAGAAATGGTCCGAGCTCAAGGGCCAGGACCATGTCAGCTCCACCCTGCGCAACGCGGTCCGGGAGGGCCGGGTGTCGCACGCCTACCTGTTCAGCGGGCCCCGGGGCACGGGCAAGACGTCGTCGGCCCGCATCCTGGCCAAGGCCCTCAACTGCCCGAACCAGGTCGACGGGGAGCCGTGCGGCACCTGCGAGTCCTGCGTCGGCATCACCGAGAGCCGATCACTGGACGTCAACGAGCTCGACGCCGCCTCCAACCGGGGGGTCGACGCCATGCGGGAGCTGGTGTCGAGGGCTGCGCTCGGCACCCCGGGGCGCTGGAAGGTCTACATCGTCGACGAGGTCCACATGCTGACCACCGAGGCGTCGAACACCCTGCTCAAGACCCTCGAGGAGCCGCCCGCCCACGTGATCTTCGTGCTCGCCACCACCGAGCCGCAGAAGGTCCTCCCCACCATCCGCAGCCGCACGCAGCACTTCGAGTTCCGCCTGCTCTCGGTGGAGCTGCTGACCGCCCACCTCAAGTGGGTGGCGGCCGACGCCGGCCTGGACGTTCCCGCCGAGGTGATCGAGCTGGTCGCCCGCCGCGGCAAGGGGTCGGTCCGGGATGCCCTGTCGGCCCTCGACCAGGTGGCCGCCGCCGGCGGGGTCGACCACCAGCGGCCGTCGGTGGGCGAGCTGGTGGAGGCCCTCTGCGAGCGGGATCCGGCCCGCGCCATGGCCGGGGTGGCCGAGTGGTGCGGCGCCGGCCACGACGCCCGCCAGGTCGCCGTCGACCTGCTGGAGCGGCTCCGCCAGACCTTGCTGGTGAGCGTGTCGAGGTCGCTGGTCGGCCTGCCCGACGAGGAGGTCGACGCCGTCGAGTCCGAGGCCCACCGCCTGGGTCGGGCGGCGACGGTCCGGGCCATGGAGGTTCTCGGCCAGACCCTGGTCGACATGCGCGAAGCGCCCGATCCCCGCGTCGTCCTCGAAGTCGGCCTGGTGAGGCTGTGCCGGCCCGAGCTCGACACGTCGCCGGCCGCCCTGCTGGAGCGAATCGAGCGCCTCGAACGGGCCCTCGCCGGCCGCCCGCCGGCGGCAGGCGCGGCCCCACCGGCGGGCGGGGCTCCATCGGCTGCACCAGTGGCGCCGCCGAGCGCCCCGGAGACGGAC
>JALYYN010000326.1 GCA_030946525.1 Actinomycetota bacterium
GGATGGCAGCTCGCCGGTGGCGGGCGGACCGATCTCAGCGGCCTGACCGGGCCCGAGGCCCGGGCCCTGTTCCTCGTCGCCGGGCCGTCGTCGTCGGCCACCCCGGAGGTGAAGGCCGCCCTGCGCAAGCTGGTGCGGGCCCTGCCCGAGTCATTCCGGACCGACGCCGAGGCGGCATCGACTGCGGTGGTCGTCGACCCGATGGGCTGGGACCGCTCCGGCGCCCCCCGGCGCACGCCGGCCCACCTCGACGCCGTCCAGCAGGCCGTCATCGACGGCGTGCAGGTCGTGCTGGGCTACATCGCCCGGGACCGGGTGGCGAGCACCCGGACCGTGCATCCCCTCGGCGTGGCCGCCAAGGGCACGACCTGGTACCTGGTGGCGGCCACCGACGCCGGGCTGCGCACCTTCCGGATCGACAGGATCACCTCGGTCACGCGCACCGGGGCGGTGGTGGTGCGGCCTGACGGGTTCGACCTCGCGGAGGCGTGGCGGCTCATCGCCGACGAGGTCGACCGGCGGCGGACCCCGCTGTTGGCCAACGCCCTGGTCGCCGCCGACTCGGTGTGGCTGTGCCGCTACCTGCTCGGCAACCGGCTGCGCATCGGGCCCGCGCTCGCCGACGGCCGGGTCGAGGTCCAGTTGCGGGGCCACAGCGCCCGCTCGCTGGCCGGTGAGATCGCCGGCATCGGTGCCGCCATCGAGATCCTCGACCCGCCCGAGGTGCGCGACGAGCTGGCCGCCCTCGGCTCGGCGTTGGTCGCCTTGTACGCCGGCGCCCGTGCTTGACTCGCGCCGGTGAAGAAGCTGGCCGACTACGGAGTCGACGACCACCCGCCCGACGACCCGGAGCGAACCCGATTGGCCTGGACCGTCGCCCTGCGTGACGACTGCGACGAATGCGGCGACCTCCGCGTCGAGCTCACGGTCGAGGAAGCGGGCCGGCCGGGGACGGGCCTGGTCGCCCACCTGGCCCCCACGACGGCCCGACGCCTGCGGGCTGCGCTGTCCACCGCCCTCCGGGAGATGGGCGAGGCCCCCGGGGACTGACCCGTCCGGCCCGGGGATTCCCTTCCTCCGGCCGGCACCGGTTGGTAGCGTCCGCCCACGGCCACGGCGATCACGGCAGTCCTGGTGTCCCCGACGATTCCCGTCGAGCCCGGCGCGAGCGCGGGCTCGGACGTCCGGGTTCGCAACGCCGGCCCCGAAGCGGTCCACGTGCGGTTGGCCGTGACCGGGGCCGCCCGGCCCTATTCCTACCTTGCGCCCGAGGGGATGACGGTGGACGCCGGCGGGGAGGCGCTGGCCCGGGTGACCTTCAGCATCCCCCGGGCGCCGGAGCCGGCGGCGGGGCTGCTCCCCTTCGAGGTGGGGGTCACCGCGCACGGATCCGCGGAGACGGTCGCCGCTGCGGGCGCGGTCGACGTCGGGCCGTTCGGCAACCTGTCCGCCATGCTCTCGCCGGTCACGCCCGGGACCGAGGGGGGCGGCGCCCGCCACCAGCTCGTGCTGACCAACCTGGGCAACGCAGCCACCGCGGCGACGCTCCGGACGTCGTCTGACGCCACCCGGTTGGAGTCCCGGGTCGAGCCCGCCCGCTCATCGTCGCCGGCGGCGGGACGGCGCAGGCGACGGTGGACGTGGTGCCGGCCGCCCGCCGTGTCACCGGTGGCGACGCGATCCACGACTTCAGCGTCGTTGTGGAGCCCGAGACCGGCCCGGCCTTCGAGCTGGCCGGCTCGTACCGGCAACGTCCGGCGGTCGCCCATCCCGCCGGCTGGGCGGCCGCCCTGGTCACCGTGGTCGCCCTCGTCGTGGCGGGCGTGGTGCTGGCATCGAGGAGCGGATCCCACGCGCCCGCAGTCGACCCGGTCGCCACCACCGCCGCCGCCCTGGCCGCCTGCCCGGCCACCGGGCACACCGACGAGTTCGGGATCCGCAGCATCGAGGCCGCCGAGGTGGCAAGGCTTCCCGACACCTACACGTTCCTGCGGGTGGGCGCCGACGGGTGCACGCCCGCCCGGTTCAACCCCTGCGCGCCGGTCCACTTCGTGCAGAACGTGGCCGCGGCGCCGCCGTTCGTCGCCGACAACGTGCGGGAGGCGTTCCGCCGGCTCTCGGCCGCCACCGGCATCCAGTTCGTCGACGACGGGACCACCGACGAGACCACCCGGGCGTCGGCGTACGTGCCCGAGCGGTACGGCCCGCGCTGGGCGCCCATCCTCATCGTGTGGGAGCACTTCCCGGTCGACCAGACGACCGGGCGATCGCAGATTCTGGGGCAGACGACCATCGCCCGCCAGGGGGACGTGACCGTGTCGGGGCGCCTCCGGTTCAACGTGGACGCCTACAGCAACGAGACGTCGCTGGCTCCGTTCCAGGACGGCTTCGGGCCTCCGCTCGGCAGCGGGACCGGCCCGATCCTGCGCGAGAACGTGACGTGGGGCCGGATCGTCCTCCACGAGCTGGCCCACGTCGTGGGCCTCGGCCACACCCGTGACACCGCCTCGCTCATGTACCCCGACGCCGCCCTGCAGACCGGCCGCCCCGCCGACTTCGCGCCGCCCGACGGCGAGGGCCTCCGCTACCTGGGCAGGGAGGCGGGCTGCCTCACCACACCACCGGCCGGGCCGACCGCAGACTGAACCGGCGACGGCCGGGCGGGCCCGACCTACGCCGAAGGGTCGTCACCGGCGGTCCACGCCAGGGCCCCGGCCAGGTCGGCCCGGCGGGCGACGCCCAGCTTCTCGTAGGCCCGCTGCAGCTGGTTCTCGACCGTGCGGACCGAGACCACGAGCCGCTCGGCGATCTCCCTGTTCGTCAGCCCTCCTGCGGCCAGGCCGGCGACCTCGATCTCGCGCCGGCTCAGCAGGGCCTGCGAGTCGACGGCCCGCAGCGCCGGCGTCGATGCTCCCTCGCAGCGCCGGGCCAGTCCGCCGGCCCGCAGCTCGGCCAGCGCCGCCCGCCGGGTCTGCCCCGCCCGTCGCAGCAGGACCGCGGCGCCCGCGGCGGCCTCGGCGGCGTAGAGCCACGCCCCCATGTCCTCGAACGCCCCCGAGATCCGCATCAGGCCCTCGACGTCCTCGTCGACCAGGGCGGTCGCATAGTGGGCCCGGCTGGGGGCGAGGTCGCCCTCCACCATCGCGGCCAGCTCGACGAGGCGGGCGACGGCCTCCTCGGGCCACCCCATCCTGGCCAGGTCGTGAAGGCTGTCGTCCTCCCACACCAGGTCGCCCCGATGGCGGGCGATGGCGACGGCCTCCCGGAGATGGTTGTGGGCCGCCGCCCTGTTCCCGGCGGCCACCTCGGTCCACGCCCGGGCCCGGCGCAGCTCGACGGCGTTGAGGTCCTCGGCGGGCAGGGCGAGCTGGTCCAGCTCGGCGAGGGCGGCGCGGGCGTCCGCCGTCGATCCGGCGAGGGCGGAGGCCATGGCCAGATGGGTCAGGGCGTTGCGGGTCAGCGAGCGCCACTGCCTCGCCCGGAAGAGGTTACGAGCCTCCCGGGCGTGGGTCGCCGCCGTCGCCACCGTGCCGATGGCGAGGTGCACGCGCGCCAGGACCAGCGAGAGGACGGCCTGGATCGTGACCGATCCTCCGGCGACGCCGCTGGCGTAGTCGGCGTCGGCCAGGGCGGCAGCCTCCGTCAGCCGGCCGGAGCCCAACAGGACGCTGCACCGCACGATGGCGTCGGTCGAGGCCCGGAACGCGGGCGACGCCCCCGGCGCCGCTTGCGACGCTTCGATTCCCTTGCGACTGACCTCCATCGCCTCGGCGAACCGGCCGGCGCGGGCCAGGCAGGCGCCCGCGGTGTAGGAGACCATCGGGAGGATCTGCCCGTCACCCCGGGCGAGCAGAGGCCGCAGCACTTCCAAAGCCTCGATGAGGTGGCCGCCGAGATGGAGGACCATGGCCCGCTTGGCGGCCAACTGGTCGCGGGCGTCCGGGGCGGTGACCACCTCCAGGGCCTCGTCAACGACCCGCAGGGCGTCGGCGGTCCGACCGAGGGAGCTGGTGAGGTTGTCGACCCTCGCACCGACCACGCGCACCCGGCGACCGTCGTCCCCCGCCAACGGGAGCAGCAGGGCGAGCTGCTCCTCGGCCCGGGCCCCGTCGCCCAGCAGGACGGCCACCTCGGCCTGGAGGAGGGCCGCCTCGAACCCGCCGCCGGCCTGGACGGCGGCCTCGGCCAGCCGGGCGGCCAGGCGCAGGTCCCAGTGGTTCCGCGCCGTGTTGGCCGCGGACACCAGGAGATCGGGCGGGATCTCGCCGCCCCCGTCGAGCCGCCAGGTGGCGAGGCGCAGCGCGTCCTCGCCGCGGCGCGCGCCGGTCGCCTGGAGACGGCCGGCGAGGCCCTGGTGGACGAGTTGCGCCCGCAGCGCCGGCGTGCGGGCCCGGATCACCTCCCCGTAGAGCGGATGAGCCAGGCACGCCTCCGTGCGGCGGCCGCGGCGACCGGTGACGATGAGCCCCCGCTCCTCCAACTGGTGAAGGGTCTCGGCACTGTTGAAGGTGGTGAGCCAGTCGATCCCGAGGGGCTCGCCGAACGCCAGCGCTTCCAGCACCTTGCGGTCAGGCTCCGGGATCCCTGCCAACCGGGCCTCGATCAGCTCGACGAGCCGGTTCGACAGCCGCGTCGAGCCCGAGATGCGCCAGATGCCGTCGTCGTCGCCGAGGGCGCCCGACTCGAGACCGGCGAGGACCAGCTCGCGGAGGTACAGGGCGTTGCCGGCGCTCGACTCGGCGAGGTGGTGGAGCGTGGCCGCGCTGACCGGGCCGCCGAGGGCGCCGGTGAGCAGGGTCTCGATGCAGGCCGTGTTGAGCGGCGGGACCTCGATCCGCTCGGCCAGCTCGTCCTTCCAGAGGGCGACGATGGCGTGGGGCGCCGGCTCCTCCAGGCCCACGGTGGCGACCACGAACGCCGACCGGGAGGACACGAGTTGGTACACGAGGGTGGCCGAGGCGCCGTCGAGGAGGTGGGCGTCGTCGACCATCAGGACCAGAGGCCGGCCGTTGCCGAGGTTCACGATGGCGTCCATCGCCTGCCTGAGCATCTCGTCGCGCGCCATCCCGGGGCCGCTGTTGACGGGCAGCAGCGGGGCGAGCGCCCCGAAGGCCAGCCGGCTCGCCGCCTGGCCCCCCGTCACGCGACCGGTGGCGAACCCGCGGGTGGCGGCGAGGGCCAGGCACTCGGTGGCCAGGCGCGTCTTGCCCACCCCGGCCAGGCCGGCGAGGACCACCGCCGAGCGCTCGCCGCCGGCCAGGACGTCGCCGACGAGCTCGAGCTCCCTGCTCCGGCCGACGAGCGGCCACGCCGTGGTCACCCATGCAGTTTCCCACCGAATCGTCCGATCGAGGCGCCCCTCGGCCCCGAGGTCCGGCGAGGCGGGCGGTCAGGCCAGGCGGGTCAACTCCACGGTCACGCCCAGCGCCTTGGCCGGACCGCCGTGGAAGATGCCGTTCAGGGGGGCGAGGTCGGCGTAGTCGCGGGCCCGGCCCACCACCACGTGGCGCTCGCCGACCGGCCCCCCGTTGGTCGGGTCGAAGGGCAGCCAGTCGCCCACCCACGCCTCCACCCACGCGTGGCTCTGGCCGGCGAGGGACTGGCCCGGCTCGGCCGCGGCGGAGGGATGGAGATAGCCGGAGACGTACCGGGCGGGGATGCCGCGAGCTCGTAGGAGCGCAACGGCGACGTGGGTGAAGTCCTGGCACACGCCGCCGCCGATGCGGAGGGCGTCGCCGGCCTTGGTCGAGACCGTGGTGGTGCCTCGCTCGTACTTCATGCGGCTGCGGACCGTGGCGATCACCGCCTCGCACGCCTGCAGGGGGTCGAGCCTGTTGCCCAGTTCGGCGGCGAGGTCGGCCACGTCGTCGTCGAGGGGCGCGTAGCGGCTCGGCGCCAGCAGCTCGGCGAAGCGGTCCCGGATGTCGTCGGCCGCCAGCTCGGCCCACGTGGCCGGCGTGGCCGGTGGGTCGAGGGGCCCGCTCGTCTCCACGATCGACGACCCGGTCACGATCAGCTCGTCGTGAGGTTCGTGGAGGTCGAAGGAATGGACCAACGTCCCCCACCAGTCCCAGTAGCGGTAGACGGCGGCGGCCGGTGAGACCTCGACCGTCGATTCGAGGGCCAGCTGGCGGTCGTTGGAGATGGGCGTGATCCGGGCCTCGTTGTACGACGACGTCACCGGCCGCTCGTAGGAGTACCCCGTGACGTGGCTGATCCCGATGCGCCAGGTCACCGGGTTTCGCGCCGGGTGGCTGTCAACGGCCGGCGACGCCGCCCGCTCACTGCCGCCCGCCGGCGACTTCGAGGCTCCACTCCTGGGGCGCGCTCTGGCGGAAGAAGCGGCGGGCCACCGCGTCGCCGGCCTCGGCGCACGCAGCCTGGAGCGAATGGAGGTGGGCGGGCAGGTCGGCCACCAGCTCGTGGACCCGGCGGAACTCCAACTCGGTTCGGGCCCTACCCAGGATGCGGCGGGCGTCGTCGTCCAGCCCGGCCCGCCCGGCGCCGGGCTGCAGCTCGGCCAGGCACTGCTCGGCCATCCCCAGTGCATGGAAGGCCGAGCGGGGGAAGAGGCGGTCGAGCAGCAGGAACTCGACGACGAGCTCGGGCTCGACGCGGCGCCGGTAGGTGCGCAGGAACGCCTCGTGGGCAGAGCAGCAGCGCAGCGTGGTGACCCACTCGGCGGGACCGGCGGCGTCGCCGAAGCTGGCCGAGAGCAGCCGGGCCGTCATGTCGACGCGCTCGAGGCTGCGGCCCAGGGCCAGGAACCGCCAACCGTCGTCGCGGCTCATGGTCGAGTCGGCCAGGCCGGCCAGGATGGCGGCCCGCTCCTTCACGTAGGCGAAGAAGGCGTGCGGTGAGCCGCCGAGGACGCGGGAGATCACGTTGGGCAGCGCGTTGTACGTGCCGTTGAGGCATTCCCACATCTCCGACGACATCGCTTCGCGGGCGCTGCGGGCGTTCTCCCGTGCCGCGTAGAGCGTGCCGGCGATCGACGTCGTGCCCCGGCTGTCGAAGCCCAGCACCTCGATCATCGCCGCGGTGTCGATGGGCCCGTCCGGCGGGCGCACGCCCATGACGCCCAGCAGGCCGCGGCAGGCGGCGTCCTCCTCGACGGTGGGGTCCTCGAGGCGACGGTGCACGTGGACGTCGAGGATGCGGGCGGTGTCCTCCGCCCGCTCGACGTAGCGGCCCACCCAGAACAGCGACTCGGCGATGCGGCTCAACACGGCGACGCGCCCGACTGCTGCTGCTGGGCCGCTTGGGCCACCGCGGGACCGGGGTCGAGGGGGGCGCTGGCGGCGGTCGGTGACAGGACCCTGGGCGCCGGGGGACGGGCCGGGCGCACCGGCCGCGACAGCCCCGGGTCGGCCAGGACCCACGTGTCCTTGGAACCACCGCCCTGGCTGGAGTTGACGACCAGGCTGCCCTCGGGCAGGGCGACGCGGGTCAGCCCGCCGGGCACGACCCACACCCGCTCGCCGTCGTTCACCGCGAACGGCCGCAGGTCGACGTGGCGGGGGCAGAGGCGGTCGCCGATCTGGGTGGGCGACGTCGACAGCTGGACCACCTCCTGGGCGATCCAGCCACGGGGGTTGGCGGTGAGCACGTCGCGCATGCGGGCCAGCTCGTCGCGACCGGCCGCCGGCCCGATGACCAGGCCGTAGCCGCCGGAGCCGTCGACCGGCTTCAGCACCAGCTCCTCCAGCCGCCCGAGGGCGGCATGGAGCTGGTCGGGCTCCTCGAGGCGGTAGGTGTCGACGTTGGCCAGGATCGGCTCCTCGTCGAGGTAGTAGCGGATGATGGCGGGCACGTAGGTGTAGAGGAGCTTGTCGTCGGCCACGCCGTTGCCCACCGCGTTGGCGATGGTGACGTTGCCGGCCCGCGCCGCGTTCACGATGCCGGGGCACCCCACCACCGAGCCTGCCCGGAACTGCAGGGGATCCAGAAAGTCGTCGTCGACCCGCCGGTAGACCACGTGGACCTGCTGCTCACCCTCGGTGCTGCGCATGTAGACCTTGTTGGCGCGACAGACCAGGTCGCGGCCCTCCACCAGCTCGACACCCATCTGCCGGGCCAGGAAGGCGTGCTCGAAGTAGGCCGAGTTGTAGACGCCGGGGGTGAGCACGACGACCGTCGGGTCGGGTACACCGGCCGGCGTGGTCGCCCGCAGGGCCTCGAGCAGGCGGGCCGGGTAGCTGTCGACCGGTCGCACCCGGTGGCTGGCGAACAACTCGGGGAACACCCGGGCCATGGTCCGGCGGTTCTCGATGACGTATGAGATGCCCGACGGCGTCCGCAGGTTGTCCTCCAGCACGCGGAAGCCGCCGTCGGCGCCGCGGACCAGGTCGATGCCGGCCACCAGCACCCGCACACCGTTGGGGGGTTCGATGCCGGCCGCCTCACGGTGGAAGTGGGTGCAGCTCAGCACCAGCGCTCGCGGCACCACGCCGTCGTCGAGGATGTGACCCAGTCCGTAGACGTCGGCCAGGAAAGCCTCGAGTGCCCGCACCCGCTGGCCGACGCCCGCCTCGATCGTCGGCCACTCCGACGCCGAGAGGATACGGGGCACCAGGTCCAGGGGGAACGGCCGCTCCTCGCCGGAGTGGGAGAAGGTGATCCCCTGGTCGCGGAACGCGTGGTCGCGTGCGGAGCAGCGACTGGCGAAGTCGTCGGCGGACAACGACTGGAGGACCTCGTGGAGGGCGCCGTAGGGCGGGCGCGGCCGGTCGGGCGACTCGAACATCTCGTCCCAGGCAGGGCCGACCGGATAGCCGTCCATGAAGTCGCCCATCCCGCCATGCTGGTCCCGGCGCGTTTCCGGAACGTTTCTGCTGTCTGCCATTTGCGTCAATTCCGGGGTGCGCCCCGCCGTCCGGCTTGGGTGACGCGACGGGCGCCGAGGCGAAACCGGGTCGTCGCCGGCGGCCGGTCGACCGGCCGGGTGGAGCGATGACCCACGCCGGCCGCCCTGGTCGTCACCGTCATCACTGCCGCCAACCGTATCGACCACCCCGGGGGCGTGACGGGCACCAGCGGTCCGACGCCCGCGCCTGGATCACCGGGAAGGCGATCGGGAAGACTCCCCCACATGACCATCGTGCACCGCGTCCTGTACCCGCACCCCATCGCCGACCTGGACGAGTACCTGGCGCGGGGAGGCGGGCAGGGACTGGAAGCGGCCCGCAAGGTGGAGCCCGCCGCCCTGGTCGCCGAGGTGCTCGCCTCGGGGCTGCGGGGCCGGGGTGGGGCCGGCTTCCCGACCGGGGTGAAGTGGCAGACGGTCGCCGAGAACCACTCCTCGGTCCTGCCCACCACCGTCGTCGTGAACGGCGCCGAGGGCGAGCCGGGCACCTTCAAGGACCGCACCATCCTCCGGAACAACCCCTACGAGGTGGTCGAGGGCGCCCTGATCGCGGCGATGGCGGTGGGGGCCGACCTCGTCATCTTCGGGCTCAAGCACTCCTTCGGCGAGGAAGTGGCCCGGGTGCGACGCGCAGTGGCCGAGGTCGAGGCCGCGGGCTGGGCCCGGGGCGTCGCCTTCGACGTCTTCGAGGGGCCCAACGAATACCTCTACGGCGAGGAGACCGCGCTGCTGGAGACGATCGACGGGCGCTACCCGTTCCCCCGCATCGCCCCTCCGTTCCGCCGGGGCGTGGTCGAGGTGGTCGAGACCGACGCCGATGTCGGCTCGGGCAGCGGCTACTCGGCGCACGTCGAGATGGCCGGCGCCGGCGGTGACGATGTGCCGCCGCCCACCCTCGTCGACAACGTGGAGACGCTGGCCAACGTCCCGAAGATCATCTTCCGGGGCGCCGACTGGTTCCGCACGGAGGGCACGAGCAAGTCGCCGGGGACGATCGTCTGCACGGTCACCGGCAGCACCCAGCGCCACGGCGTGGGCGAGGTGGTGATGGGTACCCCCCTGCGTGACGTGATCGAGGCGATCGGCGGCGGGGCCCGGCCCGGCCGGCGCATCAAGGCCGTGCTCCCCGGCGTCGCCCAGGGGCTCATCCCGGAGGCGCTGCTCGACACCCCGGTCAGCTACGAGGCGCTGGCGGCCATCGGCAGCGGCCTGGGTTCGGGGGGCTTCATCGTCCTCGACGACGCCGACGACCTGGCCGCGGTGGCCGCCGGTGTGTCCCGGTTCCTCGCCGTCGAGTCGTGCGGGCAGTGCACGCCCTGCAAGCAGGACGGCCTGCAGCTCGCCGACCTCATGGGCAAGGTGTGCCGGTCCGAGGCGGGCGACTTCGACATGGCCACCATCCGCAAGCGGGTGGGGACCGTCGCCGACGGCGCCCGCTGCTACCTGGCCACCCAGCACCAGAACGTCCTCGCCAACGTGCTGGAGCACTTCCCCGAGGACGTCGAGGCCCATCTGGCCGGTACGGCCGCCGCCGTCGAGCCCGCCCTCATCGCCGAGCTGGTCGACATCGTCGGTGACGCCGCGGTGTGGGACGAACGACACCGGCAGAAGCAGCCCGACTGGAGCTACGACGCCGAGTACTCGGGCAAGGTCCCGGCCGAGCGCTTCGGCGAGCACCGCGCTCCCGAACCGCTCGAGTAGACCCGTTCCCGGGTCGCCGTCCGGGGCGCCCGATGTCACCGGCGCATGAACAATCCACTCAGGGAGATTGCGCCGTCACGCTCGGGGGCACACACTCAGTGGGGTCCCGGAAGGCGACCACCGCGGCCGCTTCGATCCAGAGCCCCGAGGAGGTTCCATCGTGCGAAGGATCGGGCGTGCCCGCCGAGCCGGCGCCGCGGTCGCCGGGCTGGCGCTGGTCGCTGTCGCCTGTGGTTCGAGCAGCGGGAACAAGACCGGCGGGAGCCAGGCGTCGGGGCAGGGCAAGCAGGGCGGCGTGTTCCGTCTCGGCATCGTCGAGCCCACCGCCATCGACCCGTACAACTCCCAGGAGTCCGAAGGTGAGAACGTCACCAAGGCGATCTTCGAAGGGCTGGTCACCCTGGACAACACCACCGCCGAGCTCAAGCCCGGCGTGGCCGAGTCGTGGGCCAAGAACGCCGACTGCAGCGTCTGGACGTTCAAGCTCACCCCCGGCACCCAGTTCAGCAACGGCGAGACGCTGACGGCTCAGTCGTTCATCGACGGCATGACCTGCGCCGCCATGCAGAAGGCCGCCTCCGACACCGCCGAGTTCATGAGCGACATCCAGGGCTACGACGCCATCCACGGCACCACGTCGGCTCCGGCCACCGCCACCACCCTGTCCGGCCTGTCCGCCCCCGATCCGAACACCCTGAAAGTCACGTTGGGCACGCCGAACTGCGACTTCGACAAGAAGACCCTCCAGCCGGTCTTCAGCCCGGTCCCGAAGGCCGCCGGTGCCGCCGACGCCCACTCCGCCTTCGCCGACATGCCGATCGGGAACGGGCCCTTCAAGATGAAGGAGCCCTGGCAGCACGACAAGAGCATCACCCTGGTCCGGAACGACCTCTACCACGGCACCAAGGCCAGCCTCGACGAGGTCGACTACACGATCCTGCCGGCCCAGAACGCCACCGAGCTCGAGTACAAGAACTTCCAGGCCGGACAGGCCGACTTCGCCCGCATCCCCCCCGAGCTGCAGCCGCAGGCCAAGAGCCAGTACGACGCCCAGGGCGAGTTCATCCACAAGGACACCTACGGGATCAACTACCTCCTGGTCGACATCCCCAACCCGCCCCTGAACAACCCCGACGCCCGCAAGGCCATCTCCTACGCCATCGACCGCGACGCCATCATCAGCGGGGTGTTCAAGGGCTTCCAGAGCAAGGCCACCTCGCTGATCCCGCCGCAGTTCAAGGACTTCTACCAGGCCGGCGTGTGCTCGGAGTGCACGTTCGACGTGGCCAAGGCCAAGGACGAGGCGGCCAAGGGCGGCCTCAAGCCCGGCACCCACGTCAGCCTGCTGTTCAACACCGGCGGCGGCCACGAAGCGTGGACCCAGGCCGTGCAGCAGCAGCTGCAGCAGAACCTGGGCCTGGTCGTCGACCTCAACGGCATCCCGTTCAAGGATCTCCTGGCCAAGGAGTCCGCCACGGATTCGACGGGGCTGTACCGGGCGGCGTGGAGCGCCGACTACCCGAGCCCGGACGACTTCCTGCGGCCGTTGCTGTCGAAGTCGTCGTTCCCTCCCGGCGACAACCGGGGCCGCTACGACAACCCCGCCTTCGAGGACCTCATCAACAAGGGCGTGAACGAGAAGGACCAGGCCGCCAAGGTGAAGGATTACCGCGACGCCGAGAAGCTGGCCATCGACACCGACATGGCCCTCATCCCGCTGTGGTACCGGAGCCAGTACCGGGTGGTCAACACCGCCAAGTTCACGGGCGTCGACTTCGACTTCTTCGAGAACCCCACCCTCGCCCAGATCAAGTTGAAGTAGCGCCGTCCCTTCCGTGTCGGGTCGCTGAGTAGCAATGGGCAAGTTCGTCGTCCGTCGACTGCTGCAGATGGTGCTGGTCCTGCTCGGGGCCAGCGCCATCCTGTTCACCGCCCTTTTCGTGCTGCCCAGCGACCCGGTCGGGAGCCTGGGGGGGAGCGACCGGGCCCGGGACCCCGTCGTCATCCAGGAGCTCCGCCACCGGTACTACCTCGACAAGCCCCTTCCCGTGCAGTACCTGCACTACCTCGACCGGACGCTGCACGGCGACCTGGGTGAGTCGTTCCGCCTC
This sequence comes from Actinomycetota bacterium, assembly GCA_030946525.1. Classification (GTDB taxonomy): domain Bacteria; phylum Actinomycetota; class Acidimicrobiia; order Acidimicrobiales; family AC-14; genus CADCTB01. Next base: position 12,679 of record JALYYN010000326.1, read on the forward strand.
CAGCGGCCGGTCAACCAGATCCTGGGCGCCAAGCTGATGAACACGGTGCGCCTCGCCCTGGCCGCCATCGCCCTCGAGATACTGCTGGGCATCACCGCCGGCGTGGTGTCCGCAGTGTGGCGGTACTCGTTCTGGGACGTCTTCGCCACGCTGTCGACCACGATCGCCGTGGGGTTCCCGACCTTCGTGATCGGCTTGATCTTCCAGCAGGCCTTCGCGCTCAAGCTGCACTGGTTGCCCTTGTCCGGCCAGACCCAAGGGCTGTTCCGGTCGATCTGGCTGCCGGCCCTCACCCTCGCCTCGGTCGACGCCGCCATCATGGCCCGCCTCATGCGGGGCACCATGTTGGAGGTGCTGCGGGCCGACTACATCCGCACGGCGATGGCAAAAGGGCTGTCGAGACGGACCGTCGTGCTGAAGCACGCGCTGCGCAACTCCGTCATCCCGGTCGTCACCTATATCGGCATCGGGTTCGGCACGCTCCTGGGGGGCGCCATCGTGACCGAGGTCATCTTCAACTGGGACGGCGTCGGCCAGGCCCTCGTCACCGCCATCGGCGCCCAGGACAACCCGATCGTGCTCGGCGCCGTCACCTACGCGGTCGCCGCGTTCGTGGTGATCAACCTGCTCGTCGACCTCTCCTACGCCTACCTCGACCCGCGGATCCGACTGTCGTGAAGGGCGATCGGCCATGACGGACCAGGTCCCGCTACCCGCGGGCGGACTCGAGGCGCCGGCCGCGGTGGAGGCGCCCCCGACCAGCGTCGAAGGCCAGGTGGAGGCGGTCGACGCGGGCACCTTCGGTGGCGCCGAGGTCCAGGCCGGGGCCCTCGGCATCCGCCAGCAGACGCAGTTCGGCGACGTGCGCAAGCGGTTCCTCCGCAACAAGATCGCCGTGGTCGGCATGGCCATGGTGACCGTGGTCCTGCTCAGCGCGGTGTTCGCCCCGCTCCTCTCACCCCACGACCCGTACAAGCAGGATCTGGCCCACACCATCGAGGGGCCCAGCGCATCCCATTGGTTCGGCACCGACGAGAACGGGCGCGACCAGTTCAGCCGGGTCGTCTACGGCAGCCGTATCGCCGTCGAGGTCGGCCTGGCGGCCATCTTCCTGGCCACGTCGATCGGCATCGTCCTCGGTTCGGTGTCGGGCTACCTGGGCCGGGGATGGGACGCGGTCATCATGCGCATCGCCGACATCTTCTTCGCCTTTCCCGTCCTCGTCGGAGCCATCGTGATCGTCCTGGTCCTGGGGAGGGGGGTGACGTCTGTCGTGTTGTCCCTCGCCATCTTCAGCTGGGCGACGTTCGGACGGCTGCTCCGCAGCTCCATCCTCTCCATACGCGAGGCCGAGTACGTCGAGGCGGCCCGCTCGCTGGGGGCCAGCAGCTGGCGGATCGTGACCCGGCACGTCCTGCCCAACAGCCTGGCCCCGGTGATGGTGTACGCGGCGGTGAGCGTGGGCACCGCCGTCGTCGCCGAGACCACGCTCAGCTTCCTCGGCGTGGGCGTGAAGCTGGAGACCCCGGACTGGGGGAACATGGTCTCCGCCGGGCAGAAGTTCTTCGCCTACAAGGACTTCCTCTGGTTCTTCCCGAGCATGGCCGTCGTCTTCACCGTGCTCGGCTTCGTGTTCGTGGCCGACGGGCTTCGCGACGCGCTCGATCCGAAGCTGAAGGGAAGCTGAGGGTGGCCGATGCCCCTGCCGGGACGTCGCCGACGCCGGCGCCGCCAGCCCCGACCGCACCCGCCGACGCGCTGTTGGCCGTCGACGATCTACGGGTCCACTTCCATTCCGACGCCGGCGTGGTGAAGGCGGTCGACGGGGTCAGCTGGTGGGTGCGCCCCGGCGAGACGCTGGGCATCGTCGGCGAGTCGGGCTCGGGGAAGTCGGTCAGCGCGCTGGCGGTGATGGGCCTCGTCCAGATGCCGCCGGGGCGGATCGAGTCGGGCCGAATCTCCTTCAAGGGTGAGAACCTGCTGGAGGCCGACGAGAAGCGGCTGCGCCAGATCCGGGGCAAGGAGATCTCGATGATCTTCCAGGACCCCCTCACCTCGCTCAACCCGGTGTTCAGGGTCGGTGACCAGATCGCCGAGGTCGTGCGCGTCCACGAGAAGGTCGGGCGACTGCCGGCCCGGGCGCGGGCGGTCGAGCTGCTGGCCGAGGTCGGCATCCCCAATCCGAGGCAGCGGGCCCGGGAGTACCCGCACCAGTTCTCCGGGGGCATGCGCCAGCGGGCCATGATCGCCATGGCCCTGGCCCTCGACCCGGCCGTGCTCCTGGCCGACGAGCCGACCACCGCCCTCGACGTCACCGTCCAGGCCCAGATCCTCGACCTGCTGGGCAAGCTCCAGGCGGAGCGCCACACCGCGGTGGTAATGATCACCCACGATCTCGGCGTAGTGGCCGGCCGGGCCGACCGCGTCCTGGTCATGTACGCCGGTCGGGTGGCCGAGGTCGGCTCCGTGGGGGACATCTACCAGCGACCGGCCCACGCCTACTCCCTCGGCCTGCTGTCGAGTCTGGCCCGCATGGACCAGCGGCGCAGCGAACGCCTCCGCCCCATCATGGGCCAGCCTCCGAGCCTGATCCGGGTGCCCGCCGGTTGCCCGTTCCACCCCCGCTGTCCCTTCGCGACCGACGTGTGCCGCACGGAGGTTCCGGTGTTGACGGTGAAGGGCGCCGACGCCGGCCACCGGGCCGCCTGCCACCACAGCGACGACGTCCGCCGGGCCGCCGAGCTGGCGGCCGACGCCCGTTCCGTCGCCGTGCTCGGGCCCGACGACCGCCCGCCGCCGGCGGCGGATCACGTCACCGATGGGGCGCCCCTGCTCGAGGTCGAGGGGCTCACCAAGCACTTCCCCATCACCACGGGGATCGTGTTCAAGCACGCGGCGGGGTGGGTCAGGGCGGTGGACGGCGTCAGCTTCATCTTGGCCGCGGGTGAGACGTTGGCGCTCGTCGGGGAGTCGGGCTGCGGGAAGTCCACCACCGCCCGCGCCGTGCTGCGCCTCCTCGAGCCGACCTCGGGCACGGTCCGTTTCGAGGGCGAGGACATCACCACCGTGGGCGCCGGCCGGTTGCGGGCCCTGCGCCGGGAGATGCAGATCGTTTTCCAGGACCCCTACGCCAGCCTCAACCCCCGTATGACGGTCCGCAACATCCTGGCCGAGCCCTTCCGCATCCACGGGCTGCCCGAGGACGGCAAGGTCGACCACCTGCTGGAGGTCGTCGGCCTGGCCCCTGAGCACGCCGGCCGGTACCCGCACGAGTTCTCCGGCGGCCAGCGCCAGCGGGTCGGCATCGCCCGGGCCATCGCCCTCGACCCGAAGCTCGTGGTGTGCGACGAACCCGTGTCCGCCCTGGACGTGTCCATCCAGGCCCAGGTCCTGAACCTGCTGGAGGACCTGCAGGAGCAGCGGGGGCTGGCCTACCTGTTCATCGCCCACGACCTCAGTGTCGTCCGCCACATCGCCGACCGGGTGGCCGTCATGTACCTCGGCTCGGTCGTCGAGACGGCCGATCGGGACAGCCTCTTCGAGCAGCCCGCCCACCCCTACACCCAGGCCCTCATCTCCGCGGTGCCCGTACCCGACCCGGTGAAGGAGCGTTCCCGGCCCCGCATCATCGTCTCCGGCGACGTCCCCAATCCGGCCGACCCGCCCAGCGGCTGCCATTTCCGGACCAGGTGCCAGAAGTTCGCCGGCGAGCTCAGCGAGGGCGAGCGCCGGCGCTGCGTCGAGGAGCCGCCCGAGCTGGTCGACCGCGGCCAGGGCCACCCCGCCGCCTGCCACTACGCCGAGGTGGTCGCCGTCGTGTAGGTCCACCGGCGTTGGGTACAGCCGTAGACACATGCCTGTCTCGCTCCGCCCCCAACACGCCGGTCGCTACCGCGACATTGCCCGCCTGCTCGTCAAGTACGGGCGCTCCGACCTGGTTAAGGACGCCGGTCTGGACGACGTCTCCGGCGAGGCCGACGCCGGCCAGGTCCCCGCCCAGGCCGAGGAGCTGACCGACGACCTGGAGAAGATGGGCCCGACGTACATCAAGCTGGCCCAGCTCCTTTCGACCCGTGCCGACCTGATCCCCCCGCTCTACGCCAAGGCCCTGAGCCGGCTACAGGACTCGGTCGAGCCCTTCTCCTTCGAGGAGGTCGAACGCATCGTCACCGAGCAGCTCGGCGTGCGCCTGTCCCGGGCGTTCTCGTCCTTCGAGGCCAAGCCGTTGGCGTCCGCGTCGCTGGGCCAGGTCCACCGGGCGGTCATGCGCGACGGGCGCGAGGTCGTCGTCAAGGTGCAGCGGCCGGGCATCAAGGAGCGCATCGCCGAGGACATGGAAGCCCTCGGCGAGCTGGCCGAGTTCGCCGACAAGCACTCCGAGGCCGGCCGCAAGTACGGCTTCGGCGAGCTCCTGGAGCAGTTCCGCCGCTCACTTATCGGCGAGCTCGACTACCGGAAGGAGGCGGCCAACCTCACCGCCCTGGCCCGCATCGTCGGCCCGTACGACCGGCTGGTGATCCCCGAGCCCATTGAGGACTACACCACGGGCACCGTGCTGACCATGGACTTCATCCGGGGCCGGAAGATCACCGAGCTGGGGCCGCTGGCGAAGATGGAGTTCGACGGCTGCGGCCTGGCCGAGCAGCTCTTCGAGGCCTACCTCGACCAGATCCTGATCGAGGGCTTCTTCCACGCCGACCCCCATCCCGGCAACGTCCTGCTGACCGACGACAACCGGGTCGCCATGATCGACCTGGGCATGGTCGCCCGGGTGCCGAGCGCCATGCGCAAGCTCCTCATCAAGCTCCTGCTGGCGCTGAGCGACGGCGACGGGAAGGCGGCGGCCGACGCCGCCGTGGCCCTGGGCCGGCCGCTGGACGACTTCGACGGCCCCGCGTTCTGCGCCCAGGCGTCAGAGCTGGTCGAGCGCAGCCATGGCCTCAGCGTCAAGGAGCTCGACGCCGGATCCATGGTCATGGAGCTGATGCGGGTCTCGGGCGACCACGGCCTGCGCCTACCGCCCGAGCTGTCGATGCTGGGCAAGGCCCTGCTCAACCTGGACCAGGTCGCCAAGGCCCTCGATCCCGACTTCGACCCGAGCGACGCCATCCGCCGTCACACCGACTCGATTCTGGAGAGCCAGATGCGCCCCTCGTCGGGCAGCGCGTTCGCGGCCCTGCTCGAGACCCGGGACTTCGTCGAGCAGCTCCCCGGCCGGGTCAACAAGGTCATGGACGCCATGGCCGAGGGGACGTTCCACCTCGATGTCCATGCCTTCGACGAGGCCGAGCTCATGCGGGGCTTCCAGAAGCTGGCCAACCGTCTGACCATGGGCCTGGTGGTGGCCGCTCTGATCGTGGGCGCGTCCATGCTGGTCCGGGTCGAGACGTCGTCCAAGCTGTTCGGCTACCCGACCCTCGCCATCCTCCTTTTCCTGGGCGCGGTGGGCTGCGCGTGCGCCCTCCTCCTCTCGATCGTCCGGTCCGACCGCAAGGTCAACGTCCAGACCCGCGGCAAACGCCTCTGATCACAACAGATCTGTTGGCAACAGTTCTGTTGGCAACAGATCTGTTGGCAACTAGTCTGTTGTCATGACGCTCCGACCTGCGCTCGGGAACTACGCCTCAGGCGACCGCTTCTGGGACCGCGTGCGGGAGGTGGCGGAGGTTCGGAGCTACCTCACCGACGGCCAGGGCGTGGTGCTCACCGGCCCGCGGCGGGTGGGGAAGACAAGCGTGGTCCGGCGGGTGCTCGAAGAGATGAGCGCGTCCTCGGTGACGGTGTTCGTCGACGTCGAACAACACGCCACGCCGGGTGAGATGTTCGCGGGGATCGCCGCTGCACTTGCCGGCGCCGACCTTGGATTCTGGCATCGCATCAGCGGCTGGTTCGGCAAGCGCCTCGGCGAGGCAGCCGACCGGGTGGAGGCCGTTCAGGTCGGCCTTCTCAAGATCGAACTGCAGGCGGCGATGGCCGGCAGCTGGCGAGACGACGCCCGCGCCATCGTCGAGGCCATGGCTGGCGCCGACCGGCCGACCATCCTGGCGGTCGACGAGCTGCCCCTGCTGGTCGACCGGGTGCTCAAGCGCGACCGCACAGAGGCCGAGCTGCTCATGGGGACGCTGCGAGGGCTGGCAAGCGACTTCGGCGCCGTTCGTTGGCTGGTCAGCGGCTCCATCGGCCTGGAGCCGGTCCTGCAGCGGGCCGGCCTGACCGGAATGATCACCCACCTCCGCGCATACCCGATCGAGGCTTGGGACGAAGCCACGACAGTCGGTGCGGTCGAGGCATTGGCCGCGACGACCGGGCTCTCCCTGTTCGACGGCGCCGCTCGCCATGTCCACCGCCAGCTCGGACTCGGCGTGCCGTATCACGTGCAGCTTCTGATGGACGAGCTCCGGCGCGACGCCAGCCGCCGGGGGGATCATCGTGTCTCCCCCGACGACGTCCGCCGGGTATACCGCAGCCCCTTCCTGACCAGCTCTGTTCGTGCCCACCTCCTCCACTTGGAGACCCGGCTGCGGACCGTGCTCGGGGAGGGTGACGCGCTACGACTGGCGCGCGACCTTCTCACCCAGGCAGCGGTGGCCGCACCCCTCACCCCGGACGACGCAACCGTCCTGGCCGATGATCTCGTCGAGGATGCCGGCCAGCGCCTCGCAATTCTCCGTGAGGCGTTGGAGATCCTCGAGCACGACGCATACCTGGGCCGAGACCCCGATGGGTGGCGGTTCCGGTCGCGAGCCGTGTGCGACTGGTGGCGCCAGGGCAACGAGATGGGATTCGTGCCGGCCAAGGACCGCCGGACTCGGAGGCCCCGACCGTGAGGCTGGCGGTCCACAATGTCGTCCAGCTCACCGACGACGACGTGCGTGGCCGCTTCGTCGTGCGCCATCGGGAGCTCGACGAGCTGCTCGCCCACCTGCGCGAGCCAGACCCGCCTCGCCATGCCCTCGTGATCGGCCGACGAGGCATGGGCAAGTCGCTTCTGCTTCGCCGCGTCGCAGTCACGATCGGCGACGATCCGGCGCTGGCGGCCCGCTGGCTGCCCGTGATCCTGCCCGAGGAGGTCTACGAGGTCACGTCCATCGGCGACCTCTGGATGGCCGCTTTGGCGCAACTGGCTGCGTCCCTAGCGGATCATGCTCTTGCCGACCAGCACCGGGCACTGATGGCCGAACGCGACCCGGGGCGTCTCGAGTCGCTCGCCCTTGAGCGGCTGGTTGGGGCAGCCCGGAAACGGGGCCGCAAGGTGCTGCTACTGGCCGAGAACGTCGACATGGTGCTCGACGATCAGGTCAGCGCCGAGGGCGGCTGGTCACTGCGGCAGGCATTGCAGACCGAGCCCGACCTGCTGCTGATGGCCAGTGCCGTGAACACCTTCGAGGCCATCGACGAGTCCGGCGAGGCGCTCTACGGCTTCTTCCACCGCATCGACCTGGCGCCGCTGGACGATGCCGCGGTGCGGACACTGTGGGCGGACGTGACCGGCGTCGATCTGGCCGGCGGCCGTGCCGCCGCCATTCGGATTCTCACCGGCGGCAACCCGCGGCTGGTCACTGTGCTCGGCCGGTTCTCCCAGCACCCCGACCTGTCGAACCTGCGGGCCGACCTCGACCTGCTGATCGACGAGTACACCCCCTTCTTCAAGGCCAACATCGAGGCCCTCCCCCCGATCGAGCGCAAGGTGTTCGTCACGCTTGCGGACATATGGGCCCCGGCGACTGCTGCCGAGGTCGCCGAGCGCGCCCGGATGACCAGCAGCCAGGTCAGCTCGCTCCTGGGTCGCCTCGTCCGGCGTGGTGCCGTCGACATCGTCGAGGGCGAGCCTGGCAAGAAGCGTTACGAACTCAGCGAACGTCTCTATAACCTCTACCACCTCCTGCGCCGCCCCGACGGCGAGGGACGCGTACGTGCGCTGGTCGACATCCTCACCCA
>JALYYN010000349.1 GCA_030946525.1 Actinomycetota bacterium
GGGGGCATGAGCATGTCCCACTGCATCTCGGCGGCCAGGTTCATGGGCCGCCGGCGGCGACGCAGGTCGATCAGGTCGGTATAGCGGGATGCGGTGTGGACGAGGTGCCCGACGAGCAGCCCAAGGTCGTCGCAGAGCCGGAGCAGCTCCTCGTCGACCTCCGGGAAGCCGAACTCGAGGACGCCGATCCGCTCGGCCCGCTCCCGCACGGGCACCCAGACCGTCCAGCCGTCACCGGTCTGGCAGGTAACGGTCTGCTGCAGCTGGAAGGCGCGGCCTGCGAGGGTCCCTTCCACGCTGACGCCCTTGGGCTCGTCGGCCATGAGGTCGGTGGCGATACCCACCGGCTGGAGCGTGAGCTGCTCGTAGTCCACGACGTAGAGAACGAGGTGGTCGCCGCCGACGTCCTGGAGCGCCGACGCCACGTCGGCGGCGAGGAGGTCGGGGGCAGTGACCGATGCGCGCCGGAGGAGCTCTCCGACGATCTCCGGGCGCGCCACCGCCCCAGCTTAGGGAGGCGGAGCAGTGGGAGTTCTACAGCCCCCGGCGACGACCGCGATAGGCGTAGCCACCGCCGCCGCCGAAGAGCAGGACGACGATGAGGATGATCAGCAGGAGAGTCATGTCCCGTTCGTCCCCACCGGCGTGACCGGGCAAACGCGCGCCACGTACGCCCGGGCGAGTCGCTCCCCGTTCTCCAGGTCACGGCGCAGGTCAATGGCACCAACGGCCAGGGCGACGATCTGCACCGCCGGGCCGTCGAGGGGCAGGACCGCGGCCGTCACGCCGACGGGCGCGGCAGGTGGTCGGCCCGTCGCCCAGGCCGGCTCGACCAGCAGCACCGAACCCACGGCGCGGGCCGCGCCCACCACCGCCGGGCCGGCGGCGTGCCGGTGCTGCGGGCCGAGCGACAGCTCGTGGCGCAGGAGCGGGGCGCCGCCGGCGTCGACCGTCGTGCGGGTGACGACCGTGCCGGGCGTCTCGCCATGGCGGCCGAGCACGATCTCCTCCCGCCATCCCACCGTCGCCCCGTCCTCGATCGTCAGCTCGGTCTCCACGTGGTGACGGCTCCCCCGGGCCACCACCACGGGCTCGGGCAGCCACTCCAGCCGGCCGCCGGCTGCGACCGTCGCCCTCACCCGCACGCGGGAGGGAGCGTCCCCGGGCTGGACCACCGATGCCGCGGCCGTCCGCACCGTCAGCACCGCGCCCGGCCCCACCTCGACCTCGACGGTCAGGTCGTCGCCTCCGAGCGGGCCTCCCGCGCCTCCGACGAGATACACCCCGCCGGGAGTCGCCCGCAGGACGAGCGGGGGCTCAGAGCGAATGCGCGTGAGCCGGGTCACGCCGCGCCCGTCGACCTCGGCCACGAGCGCGGCCCGGGCCCTCACCCGGCCAGGCAGGCACGCACCCACCGGGCGACGTCGCCGGCGGTCGGGTCGCGCACCAGGGAGCACATCACGACCGGGCGGGCCCCCCGCTTCGCGGCGGCGTCGGCCGCCATCACGCCCAGGTCGGCGCCGACCAGCGGCGCCAGATCGGTCTTGTTGATCACGAGAAGGTCGGCGTTGGTCACGCCGGGACCACCCTTGCGGGGCACCTTGTCGCCCCCGGCCACGTCGAGCACGAAGACCTGGTGGTCGACCAGGCCGTAGCTGAACGTGGCGGTCAGGTTGTCCCCGCCGCTCTCGACCAGCACCAGGTCGAGCGGCCGCCACCGCTCCTCCAGTTCCTCCACCGCCCCGAGGTTGGCCGAGATGTCGTCGCGAATGGCGGTGTGCGGGCAGCAGCCCGTCTGCACCGCGGTGATCCGGGCCGGGTCGAGCACGCCGGCCCGGCGGAGGAACTCGGCGTCCTCGTCGGTGTAGATGTCGTTGGTCACCACGGCCAGCTGCAGCTCCTCCCCGAGGGCGCGGCACAGGGCGGCGACGAGGGCGGTCTTGCCGCTTCCGACCGGGCCGCCGATACCGATCCGCAGCGGCCTTCCTTCAGGACGCAAAGAGACGCACCTCCGATCCGGCGTGGTGCTCGGCCCCGATGTCCAGCAGCGGCGCGGAGCACGACGGGAGCCGCGCTGGGGGGCGGGCGGCCCCGGCGGCGGCTTCGATGGCGATCTCCTCGGCGTCGCCCATGAGGGCCGACACCACGGCCCACGCCGAGAAGGGGTTGAGCCCGAGCAGGCGGACGGCGGCACTGGCCGGCCCCGAGAGGGCGTCGTAGGCGGCCCACCGGGCGGCGTCGACGGGGCCGACATCGCCGGTCGCCGCGCTGACCACGCCCATGGCCACCGGGTGGTACAGCTCGTCGATCCCGTCGGGCAACCGGTCCGGGCCGAGCACCGCCCAGGCGGTGCGGAGCAGCTGGCGTCCCTGGGTCCGGGAGGCGGCCCGCAGGGCCGGCGACGGGATGCGGGCGGCCGCTTCGGCATCGAGGACGCGGAGGTCGTGGACGCCCGCGCACGCGGCGGCGGCCAGCGCGGCGGCCACCCGGCCGGTGGTCGTGAGGCGGCCGGCCAGGAACACGCCCAGGGTGTCGACCCCGGTGACCCGCCCGGCCATGACCGCGGCCTCGATTCCCCCGGAATGGGCGTGACCCCCCGCCGGGAAGCGGCCGTCGGTCAGCAGCAGGAGGTACACGGGCTCAGAAGAGGAAGTAGCGCTGGGCCATGGGGAGCTCGGTGGCCGGCTGCGCCTCGACCACCTCGCCGTCGATGCGGACGGTGAAGGTGTCGGGCTCGACCGTGATGTCGGGGAGGGCGTCGTTCTCGGGCATGTCGGCCTTGGTCCTCCGGCGGACGTCGGCGGTGGCCACCAGGGCCCGGCGCACGGCCAGCCGGTCGGCCAGCCCGTCCTCGATGGCGGCCGGGGAAACGAACGCCACGCTCGTGGCCGCCGCGGCCGGCGGAGAGGCGCCGAACATCAGTCGGGGGAGGACGGGCTGGGGGGTCGGGATGGACGCGTTGGCGTCGCCCATGGCCGCCCACGCGATCATGCCCCCCTTGAGGACGGCGTGCGGGCGGACGCCGAAGAAGGCCGGCTCCCACAGGACCAGGTCGGCCCGCTTCCCCACCTCCACCGAGCCGATCTCGGCGTCCAGGCCGTGGGCCACGGCGGGGCAGATCGTGTACTTGGCCACATACCGGCGGGCGCGGCGGTTGTCCGACGTCGACGGGTCACCGGCCAGCGCGCCCCGGCGGCGCTTCATCACGTGGGCCGTCTGCCAGGTGCGTAGCACCACCTCGCCCACCCGGCCCATGGCCTGGGAGTCGGAGCCGATCATAGAGATGGCGCCCAGGTCGTGGAGCACGTCCTCGGCGGCGATGGTCGACGGCCGGATACGGCTCTCGGCGAAGGCCAGATCCTCGGGCACGGCCGGGTTCAGGTGGTGGCAGACCATGAGCATGTCGAGGTGCTCGTCGATGGTGTTGACCGTGTGGGGACGGGTCGGATTCGTGGACGAGGGCAGGACGTTGGGGTGCGAGGCGATGGTGATGATGTCCGGCGCGTGGCCGCCGCCGGCACCCTCGGTGTGGTAGGCGTGGATCCCGCGACCGGCGATGGCGCCGATGGTGTCCTCGACAAAACCGGCTTCGTTGAGGGTGTCGGAGTGAAGCGCCACCTGCACGCCTGACTCGTCGGCCACCCGCAAGCAGGCGTCGATGGCCGCTGGCGTCGAACCCCAGTCCTCATGGAGCTTGAACCCGCTCGCGCCGGCGCGCAGCTGCTCCCACATCGACTCCTCCGAGACGGTGTTGCCCTTTCCCAGGAGGGCGACGTTGACCGGCCACGGATCGAGGGCTTCGAGCATGCGGGCCAAGTGCCACGCTCCCGGTGTCACTGTCGTCGCCCTGGTGCCGTCGGCCGGCCCGGTGCCGCCCCCGACCAGAGTCGTGATTCCAGCACCCAGCGCCTCCTCGACGATCTGGGGGCAGATGAAATGCACGTGGCAGTCGACGGCACCGGCGGTGAGGATGAGGCCGTTGCCGGCGATGATCTCCGTCGACGGCCCGATCACGAGCGCAGGGTCGACACCGTCCATGGTGTCGGGGTTGCCGCCCTTGCCCAGGGCGACGATCCGGCCGTCACGGACACCGATGTCGGCCTTGAACACGCCCGTGTGGTCGAGCACGACCGCGCCGGTGATGACCGTGTCTGCAGCACCCTGGGCACGGGTGCGCGCTGATTGGCCCATCGACTCGCGGATCACCTTGCCCCCGCCGAACACGGCCTCGTCGCCACCGATGCACAGGTCGCGCTCGACCTCGACCCACA
>JALYYN010000370.1 GCA_030946525.1 Actinomycetota bacterium
GGCCTCATGGGGGCGGTGCTGGCGCCGGTGGTGCGGGGCGTGGTGCGGGAGCCGTTCCTGCTGCTCGGCAGCCTGGTCGCGGTGGTTGCGGCCGCCCTCTGGGCCGGCGAATCTTTCGACCTGGTCCGGGCCACAGTGGTCGCGGGGGTGGTCGGGGCCGCAACCGGCGCCGGTCGGCTCGCCTTCGACGGTCTGCTCCAGCGCGACGCGCCGTCCAGCCTTCGGGGCCGGACCTTCGCCCGGTACGAGACCATCTTCCAGCTGTGCTGGGTGTGCGGCGCCGGCTTGGCCACGGCCGTGCCGTTCGGGCCCACCGCCGGCATGCGCACCCTGGCGGCCATCGCCGCCGGCGGCCTCCTGCTCGCCGTCCGCGGCCTGCTGCACCGCCGCCCGGCTGCCCGCTGACCGCCGTACGCTGTGGCTCCCCGGCGCGAGAACGATCAGGCCGACGTGTCCTGGTCGGCCGAGACCACCGCGGCGTAGAGGCCGGCGCCGAGGAGAGCGCCGGCGGGCATCTCCCGGTCGCCGACGACGAGCCCGAGGACCCGCCCGTCGGCGGGGTCGAACACGATGTCGTCGAGCGTGCCCAGCTCGTTGCCCTTCTCCGACAGGACCCGGCTGCCGACGAGGCCGAGCTTGCCGCTGCAGGCCTGCTCCTCCCGCTCGCCGGCCGGCTCCCGGACGTCGGCGTCGTCGCCCACCATGACGGCGTCAGGGCCGAAGCCGCTCACTTTCGCCCAGTCGACGATGCGGGCCTTGCGTCCGCTGCCCAGGACCAGTCCCGTGACCGAGCCTTCACGGGCGTCGAACAGAAGGTCGGACACGCTGCCCAGCTCGTGGGCGCTGGCCCGGCTGACCACCTTGCGGCCCTGCGTCTGGCGGTAGGTGTCACTCATGACAGCCCCAGTCGTCCGCGGAAGTCGTCGACGGCGGCGCCCAGCCCGACGAGATCCTGCTCCACGAAGTCCTTGGTCACCTCCGGGACCACGAGTGTCGATCCGGACACGGCTAGCTGCGCAGGCAGGGGGATGTAGCCCTTACCGCCGCCGGTGGTGTCGATCTGGTAGCCGACGACCTCACCGGCACTCCCGACCAGGAGGACGAGGTCGCGGACCGTGCCCAGGCTCGTGCCTGCCTCGGTGAGGATGTCGTCACCGATGACGTTGCGGTTCGTCGCCGGGTGGCCCACGTCGGCGGGTGCATCGTCCGGGGAGGACAAGCTCGACTCGTCCCGGACCATGACCGCGTGGCGCCCGATGGCGTGAATGTCGGCGGCGGCCAGCACGTCGGGGAGGCGGCCGGAAAAGAAGCCGCGCTTGTTGAGGGTCAGCCCGGCGAGGCGGCCCTCCTCCGGGCTGTAGATGACGTCGCGGACCTCGGCCACATCCTCGCCGCCGTCAATGGTGACGACGGGCAGGCGCATGATCTCCGACGCGGTGACGAGGAGCTTCACGGCTTGGACCCCGTGGCGATGATTCCGCCGCCTCGCCGCCGGCGGATGAACACAAGGACCACGGCAACGAGCGCGGCGAGCAGGACGAGAACCAGGACGATCCAGCCGATGCCGCTCACGGGCCGGCCCTACCCGTTCGGTCGGAATCCGAACCGGGCCCCCCGCCCCAGAGCGGGCCGCCGCTCATGATCGTGTCGAAGGGGCGTGAGGCGTCGCCGTCGCCCACACCACGACGTTGTCGAGGTAGCTGCCGGCGCGACGATCGAACTGACCTCCGCAGGTGATGAGCCGGAGCTCGGCCCCCGCCGTCGGCCCGTAGACGCCGGCCGTGGGGAACTCGGACTTCGGGTACCGGTCCTCTCGTGTGACCACGAAGTCCACGGTGGTGGCGTCGTCGTACGCCACCCGCACGGTGTCCCCCGGCCGGAGCGACTTCAGCCGGTAGAAGACGGCCGGGCCGGTCGTGGAGTCGACGTGGGCGGCGATGACCGCGGGCCCGATCTCGCCGGGCTTGGGTCCGCCATCGAACCAGCCGGCTCGGTCGAAGGGCGGGACGTCGAGCGCCCCGCCGGCCGTGAGTCCCAGCCGGTCGAGCGGGGCGTCGACTCCGATGCTCGGGATCTGCACCGACACCGGGTTCCCGGCGATGCGGCGCCGGCCGGCGGGGAGCGCCGACTGCTGGTTGCCCCCGCCGTCGCGAACCGCGGCGGCGGGGACAGTGGACAGACGGGCGGTCGACAGACGGGCTGCGGCGCTAGAGACGCCCGCCAACCCGATGAAAAGGACCAGCGCGGCCAGCCCGATCGTGACGCGGCGATGCTCGGCGAGTGGTGCGGCGCCCGTCGTCCTAGCGGACGTGCTGGGGGCGGGCACGGAACCTCCACAGGCCGGCGCCGGCCAGCAGCACCGCGGCAGCGGCGACCGTCCCCACCGGGAGCATCCCCGAGGGACCGTCCGAGCCGGCGGTGCCACCGCCGCCGGTGGCCACGCCACCCGTCGGGGTCTGGCCGGCGGAGCTCGTCGGCGCGGTGGTGGTGGCCGTGGTTCCCGACGTGGTGGTGGCGGTGCCTGGTGTGGTCGTCGCGGTCGACGAGGCGTTGCCGACGACTGCGGGCGGCGGCCCGGCGACCGCAGCGATGCGCACGACGCCGAGCGGGATGCCCTGGGTGAACAGCGAGACCCCGAAGGTCTGGTTCAGCGCCGAGGCGGCTGTCGACGACAGCTTGGCCACGGTGCCCTCGATGCGCGTGGTGGCCCCGTCCTGTGTGACCTTGACGTTCGTCCCGTCGAGGTCGAGCAGCTTGACAACGGACCCGCCGACGGTTGCGCTGAGGCTGGACGAGCCGGGGTTGACGATGAAGTCCGTGGCGGTGAGGGACTTGCCCCCGGCGCTGAAGGTCACGCCCCCGACGTGGCTGAACGTGCCCCTGATGAACGGTTGCTGGCTCTCGGGGTACACCGACACATAGCCCTGGCTGATCGGGAAGCTGGCTGTCGTGACGCCGCCGGTGGTGGTCACGAACGCCGGGGCGACCGGGGCGACGCTCACACCGTTCTTGGTGAGGAC
>JALYYN010000372.1 GCA_030946525.1 Actinomycetota bacterium
ATCGACCCCTATCAGGACCAGTTCCAGAACTCTGGTTGGGATGCGATCGCCAACGCGGGTCTCAGCAACCATTGCACGCTGCGGACCGAGCGATCTCAGCTGGCACTCCCTCGGCTGGTGAGCGAGAACTTCGTCGCCGATGCTGCGTTCGTGGATGGCAGCCACCTGTTCCACAATGTGTTCGTCGACCTGTACTTCCTGCGCGAACTCGTTCGTCCCGGCGGTCTGATCGTGCTCGACGACTGCCAGTGGCCGTCGGTAGCCGCTGCGGTGCGTTACTTCGAGGTCAACACCGGCTGGGAGTCCCAATCAATCAGCCCGCCAACGAGACTCCGGGCCTTCCGATTACCCGACCCTCGCGTAGAACCAAGTTTCCAGAGCTTCACGCCGTTCGAGACCTGAGGCCGTCGGTTCCCGTGCCAGTCGTCGCTACCGCCGGCGCTCAGCCGGTAGCGACGAACAGCCGCTCCAGCCGGTCGGCCAAGCGGGCGATGGCCTTGACCGCCTCGGATTTCGGGGCGGTGTCGAGCACGCAGGACGACGCCCGGTCGGCGGCGGGGACGGCGGCGTCCTCCGGGATGGCGATGAGCAGCTCCCGGCCTCGCTCGGCGGCGAATGCCTCCATGCGCCCGACGTCCGCCTGGTGCAGGGCCCGGTTGCCCACGAAGGCGATCCGGGGTATCCCGAGCTCCATCGCCAGCTTGTGGGTCCGGTCGGCGGTCATCATCACCTTGGCCGTCGGCTGCACCACCACCAGCAGCATGTCGACGTAGCGCAGCGTGCCACCGGCCCAGGAGAGGTGCTCGAGGCCGGCCTCCATGTCGGCGACGACCACGGTGCCGGGCAGCTCGTTCTCGACCCTCCCAATGAAGTCACGCACGGTGACATGGGCGGTGCCCGTTCAGCCGGAGCCGGCCTTCTCGGCCATCGCCCCCAGCAGGATGGTGATCCCGTCGGGGCCCGGCGTGCCGTACTCCTCGAGCAGCTGGACCGCCGTCAGCCCTTCCGGGACCCTCCGCCGGGGGCCGGACTGGTCGAGGAAGGGCCGGAGCAATGCGGCGCCCTCCTCGCCCAGGCCGATGTTGGCGCCCAGGTTGGGATCCGAGTCGCAGTCGATGGCGATGACGTGGTGGCCCCGCCGGGCCAGGGTGCGGGACACGACGGCGGAGATGGTGGTCTTGCCCACCCCGCCCTTGCCGGAGATGCCGAGGCGCATGGCGCCGACGCTACCCCCGCCGGCGCGTCAGGGGAGGAGCTTGCGGATGGGTTCGACCCACGTCGCCGGATCGGCCGGGTCGAGGGCGACGTCGGCGCCCAGTGGCAGTTGGCCGGCGGTGATGGCGGCGACGGGCAGGAATCGCCCGCAGGCGGCGGCCCGCAGCTCCATCGTGAACTCCTTGCCGGGCTGGCCGTCGGCGTCGATGAGCACGAGCGTGGGGATCAGGCTCCCGCACATGTCGGGCGTGATCGAGTCGAAGGTCCGGGTCACGAAGCGGCAGTCGTTGAAATGGTGTTGCAGCGCCCGGGCCCGGTCCTCGTCGACGCCCACCGTGAGGATGATCGAGGGGGGAAGGCCGGCGGATCGGCGGGCGCCCCCCAGCTCGGCGGTGTAGTCCGCCTCCTTGAAGGGCTCGTCGGTGGCGTAGTCACCCAGGAAGGCGTCGGCGCCGGCTCGTTCCTTGATGGCGGCATCGGCGGTGGCGGCGTCGACAGCCCATACTTCCCACGGAACCAGGCCCAGGGCGATGGCGGTGTAGGTGATGCTGTAGAGCAGCGCCGGGTTGTTGTCGACCGGCTGCATGCCGAGCCCGGACAGCTCCAGCTCGACCATCTGGCGCACATCGCTGGGCCGGGGCGGGGGCTCGTTGCGGACCGCGAAGCACGTCGGGGAGACGCGGAAGCAGACCTGCCACCACCCGTCGATGAAGATGCAGCCGTTCTCGATGTGCAGGGTGGGGCCGAACGCCGTTTCGGCCCCCTTGTGCACCAGGGCGGAGATGACCTCAGCGTCGTCCATCGACGGGCCTTCCCAGCGAGACGGCTTCTCCAACTACACAGTCGGGCATGGCGCCCACGGTACCGCCGGCCGGTACCGTACGGGCATCGACGAGGCGTTCTGCTACATCACGACCCGGGGACGCCGGACCGGCCGGCCGCACACCATCGAGATCTGGTTCGCCGCCGGCTCCCCGACGACGATCTATGCCCTCGCCGGCGGCCGGGAGCGGGCCGACTGGGTGCGCAACGTGCTGGCCGACCCCGCGGTCGCCGTCCGGATTGGCGAGCGCGAGGGCGGGGCCACCGGACGGGTGGTCGAGGAGGGCACCGATGAGGACGCGCGGGCCCGTCGCCTGCTGGTCGCCAAGTACCAGTCGCCCGGGGCCACCGACTTGGAGGGCTGGGGCCGCAGCGCCCTGCCGGTCGCCTTCGATCTCGGGTTCTGATCAGGGAACGAGAGGCCGCACCATGACGACGTGGGGCCCGAGTCCGGGGACCTCGAACTCCGCGCCCACCACGTCGAACCCGCCCCGCCGGTAGAAGCCGACGGCGGCCCGGCGGGCGTTGCACCACAGCTCGGTACCGCCGGCGCCGGCGACGTGGGCGCCACAGGCGGCCAGGAGGGCCATGCCGAAGCCCCGTCCCCGGGCCTCCGGCACCGTGGCCATGCCCCGGAGGCGCCAGCCGTCGGGCGATCCGGGGCCCGGACGCGGCTCGTGGTAGAGGGAGGCGATCCCCACCAGCCGGGTGCCGGGAAGCTGGGCGCCGCCCTCGCCGTCCACCTCGAAGGCGCCCAGGTGGACGGTGTCGGACAGCTCGTCGCCGTCGTACACCGTCGAGTCGAACGGTTGGTCCGGTCGCAGCACCCGGTGGCGGAGCAGCCTGACCTCCTCGGCGGTGACCGGCCGGATCAGGGCGCCGCCACCGCCGCGGTGGGAAGCCACGACGGTCGCGCCGCCTCGTAGGCGGCGATGGCGTCGGCGTTGCGCAGGCTGAGCCCGATGTCGTCGAGACCCTCGAGGAAGCGCCACCGGGTGAAGTCGTCGAGCGGGAACGTCGTGGAGATCCCCGCGGCAGCGGCCATCAGCGTGCGGGCCTCGACGTCGATGACGACGACGGTGGCCGGGTCGTCCTCGATGGCGGCGAGGAGCGCGTCGCCGACGTCCTCGCCGACCTGCACGGGGAGCAGCCCGGCCTT
Source organism: Actinomycetota bacterium (assembly GCA_030946525.1). Classification (GTDB taxonomy): domain Bacteria; phylum Actinomycetota; class Acidimicrobiia; order Acidimicrobiales; family AC-14; genus CADCTB01. The sequence goes on from JALYYN010000372.1 coordinate 3,197, forward strand.
GGTGCAGTTCTGCCGGAAGATGTCGCCGAAACGGGGCGAGACGACGGCCTGGAAACCGTGGTCCTGGAGGGCCCAGACCGCGTGCTCCCGGGACGATCCGGTGCCGAAGTTGGTCCCGGCCACGAGGACGGTCGAGCCCTGGAACCGGGGCTGGTTGAGCACGAAGTCGGGGTCCGCCCGCCATTCGGAGAAGAGCCCGGCCCCGAAGCCGGTGCGCTCGACCCGCTTGAGCCACTCCGACGGGATGATCTGGTCGGTGTCGACGTCGGAGCGCCGCAGAGGGGTGGCGGTGCCGGTGATGCGGCGGACGGGTTTCACTCGAGCTCCTCGGGGGTGGCGAATCGGCCGGCTACGGCGATGGCGGCGGCGACCGCGGGGGAGACGAGGTGTGTCCGCCCACCCCGGCCCTGGCGGCCCTCGAAGTTCCGGTTGGACGTGGAGGCGCAGCGCTCCTGCGGCGCCAGCGTGTCCGGGTTCATGCCCAGGCACATGGAGCATCCGGCGGCCCGCCACTCGAAGCCGGCGGCGGTGAAGATGCGGTCGAGTCCCTCGGCCTCGGCGTCGGCCTTCACCTGCGCCGATCCGGGGACGACCAGGGCCCGCATGCCCTCGCGGATGCGGCGCCCGGCGACCACGGCGGCGGCGGCCCGCAGGTCCTCGATCCGGGAATTGGTGCAGGAGCCGATGAAGACGGTGTCGACGGGGATGTCCCGCATCGCCGTGCCCGGCCGCAGGCCCATATAGGCGAGGGCGCGCCGGGCCGACTCGGCCTCGTCGGTGGACGGCATCCGGTCGGGATCGGGCACGAACCCGTCGATGGGCACGACCTGGCCCGGGTTGGTGCCCCACGAGACGTGCGGCCGCAGGGTGGCCGCATCGATGACGACCTCCTTGTCGAAGGTGGCGCCGTCGTCGGTGACCAGGGTCCGCCAGTGGTCGAGGGCCTTGGTCCAGTCCGCGCCGCGGGGGGCGTGGGGCCGGCCCTCGAGGTAGGCGAACGTCGTGTCGTCGGGGGCGACCATGCCGGCGCGCGCCCCGGCCTCGATCGACATGTTGCAGACCGTCATCCGGCTCTCCATGGACAGGGCCCGGATGGCCGCGCCCCGGTACTCGATCACGTGGCCCATGCCGCCGCCGGTGCCGATCCGGCCGATGACCGACAGGATGAGGTCCTTGGCGGAGACGCCGGGCGGGAGGTCGCCCTCGATGGTGACGGCCATGTTGGCCGGTCGGCGTTGAGGCAGGGTCTGGGTGGCCAGGACGTGTTCGACTTCGCTGGTCCCGATCCCGAAGGCCAGGGCGCCGAAGGCGCCGTGGGTCGAGGTGTGGCTGTCGCCGCACACGATCGTCATGCCCGGCTGGGTCAGGCCCTGCTCGGGGCCGATCACGTGGACGATGCCCTGCTTGGCGTGGCCCATGGGGTAGAGCGTCACGCCGAACTCGGCGCAGTTGGCGGCCAGTACCTCGATCTGCCGGGCCGATACGGGATCGGCCAGGGGCAGGTCGAGGCCGATGGTCGGGGTGTTGTGGTCCATGGTGGCGACGGTCAGGTCCGGTCGACGGACGGGCCGGCCGGCCAGGCGCAGCCCGTCGAAGGCCTGGGGCGAGGTGACCTCGTGGATCAGGTGGAGGTCGATGTAGAGCAGGTCGGGCTCGCCTTCGGCCTGGTGCACCACGTGGGTCTCCCACAGCTTGTCGTTGAGCGTCCGACCGGCTGGCTGTCCCTGTCCCATATGCTGAGATGCTAATCTCTCCATGTGGACACTGTAAGCGGTATCGGCGTGCTCGACAAGGCAGTTTCCGTGCTCGATGCCATCGAGGGTGGGCCGCGGACCCTGGCCGGCCTGGTGGAGGCCACCGGGCTGTCCCGGGCCACCGCCCACCGGTTGGCCGTGGCGCTGGAGGTGCACGGCCTGCTCGGGCGGGACGCGGCCGGCCGCTTCACCCTCGGGCCGAGGCTCACCGCCGTCGACCTCCCCGTCCTGGCCCGGCCCGCCCTGGAGGCGCTGCGGGACCGCACGGGGGAGAGCGCCCAGCTCTACGTGCGCCGGGGCGACCGGCGGCTGTGCGTGGCGTCGCTCGAGTCGCCCCACGGTTTGCGCACCATCGTCGAAGTCGGTGCCTCCCTCCCGCTCTCAGTCGGCTCCGCCGGCAAGGTGCTGCGTGGCGACGCCGACGCCCTGGGCCAGGGCTGGGCCCAGAGCGTGGAGGAGCGCGAGCGCGGGGTGGCGTCGGTGAGCGCCCCGGTGCGCGACGCCCTGGGTGCGGTCACCGCCGCGGTGTCGGTGTCCGGGCCGATCGACCGGACGACCCGCTCGCCCGGGCGGCGCTACTCGGCGGCGGTGATGGAGGCGGCCCATGCCGTGGAGGCGGCGCTGACCGGTCGCTGAGCGCCTGCCCCGGGGCCACCTACGAACGGCAGACGTCCTCGGGCTGGGAGCCGTCGTCCTGGATGCCGTCGTAGAGCATGGCCCAGCCGGTGGGGTTGTAGGCCTTGGGGTCGTCGGCCGCGTTCTTGGCCACCAGGACCACGTAGAGGGTGGCCAGCGGCGCCGCAGGACCGCTGGTGGCGGGGGAGTAGTCCCGCTTCACCTGGGCGAACACGCAGTCCCGGCTCTCGGTGATGACCTTGGACACCAGGGTGAGGC
>JALYYN010000378.1 GCA_030946525.1 Actinomycetota bacterium
CATTGGTGTTGTGCCGGGTCGAGGCGGAGATCGCCGGCCTGGAGGACTGCGGGCCGCTCGGTGCGGCCGCGGCGGAGCAGCGCGCGGATCCGGGCGATCAACACGACGTAGGAGAACGGCTTGGACAGGAAGTCGTCGGCGCCGGTGTCGAGTGCCTCGGCCTCGTCGAACTCGCCGTCCTTGGCCGTGAGCATCAGCACCGGTGTCCAGTTGCCGGTCTCGCGCAGCGCCGCGCAGACGCGGTAGCCGTTGATGCCGGGCAGCATGATGTCCAAGACGATGGCGTCGTAGCCGCCCTCGGTGGCCATCCAAAGTCCTTCGCTTCCGTCGAGTGCGACATCGGCGACGAACCCTTCAGCCTCCAGCCCGCGCTTGACCGCGCCGGCCAGGTGGTTCTCGTCTTCGACGATTAGGACGCGCATCAGGGACCATGGTCGCGCCGCGGTCCTGAAGGTCCGCTGAACGGCAGCTGAACCCGAACTGGTTGCAGTTTCACAGGTCGCGGATGACGGCGATGGCGGGACGCCGGGTGGCCCGTATGGCTCCGATGGCGGCGAGGGCGGTGGCGGCGACGGCGACGCCGCCGACCGTAATCAGGTAAGACCAAGGGACCGCCAGCGCGGCGGGCGGCGGATCGAAGACGCCTGTGAGGACCTTGACGAGCATGTGGGACAGGACCCACCCGCCGAGGGCGCCAGCGCCGAGGCCGCCGGCGGTGACGAACAGGGCCTCGGTCCACACGAACCCGCCAAGCTGACGGGCCTTGGCTCCCAGCGCGCTGGCGATGGCGAACGTGCGCCGCCGCTCGGCGATGCCCAGGGCGAGAACCAGACCGGTGGAAGCGGCCGCCAGCACGAGGGCGAAGCCGAGCTCGACCCGCGTCAGGCCGGCGAGGTCGACGGCGGTGAGGCTCGAGCCGACCACCCGTCGGCTGGTGGCAAGGTCGGTCACCTGCGCTTGGGCGCCGACGACGCCGCGCACCCGATCGGCCACGGTGGCGGGTGAGGCTCCTCCGGTGTCGATGAGGAAGGCGCCAACGGCATCGGTACCGGTCATCTTGGCGACGTAGTCGGCGTTGGCCACGAGGAAGCTGTCATGCGGGGCGGTGGGGAACTCTTTGGCGATGCCGGCGTAGTGGAACGCGACGGTGCTGAACTGCTTGGTGCGTCCGTCTTGGAGGCGCAACCGCAGCTGGTCGCCGGGGTTGAGCTGGAAGTCCTTCACCGTTTCGGCGCTGACCAGGATCGAGTCGGGCGCGGATGCGAGGGTGGCCATGAGTTGGCGGGCGGTGCCGCCTTGGAAGTAGGCGTCCTGGAGTTTGGTGGCGTCGGCGACGGTGGCAGCCCGCACGCCGTAGAGGTCTTGGAGGTCGGCGCCGACATAGGCGAAGCGGTGCTGGATCGGCTCCACTGATCGCACGCCGGGCAACCCGGTGAGTTGGGCCGCGCCGGCGGCCGGCCCGACGGTCGAACCCGGGGATTCCGTGACGGTGACGTCGGCGCCATTGGTGAGACGGGCGTCCACGTCGGCCTGCTGGCGGTAGGTGGCGTTGAACACCGCGGTTGACGCCGCGAACGCGGTGGTGAGCGCCACGAGCACCAGTGCTCGGGCCAGCAGTCGACGCTGGCGGGACATCGACGCCGCGACGGTGCCGGCGAGACTGCCGGCGACGGGTCGAGCCAAGCGCCGAATGAGCGGACGGCCACGCCCGAGCACCAGGTCGGCTACCCGCCAGGCGAACAGTCCGGCGCCCGACCACAGCAGGGCCGGCCCGGCGAAAGCCCAGTAGCTGACCGAGATGGTGGGGACGCCTTCGGGCGCGAGCACGAGCTTGTAGCCGCCTCGGCCGGTGAGCCAGAACACGAGCCCGCCGGCACCGAGCAGGCCGAGGTCGAGCCCGTAGCGCGCCCAGCGAGGTGTGCCCGCCCGCCCCACCGCCAGTCGGCCGGTGGCCACGGTGACGCCTCGGGCGTCGCGCCACGCAGGGACGGCGATGGTGGTGGCGGCGATGGCGAGGCCGGCGGCGGCGGAACCGGCGGCCCAGCCGATCGCCGCCACCGGAGTGGCCCCGAACCCAACGGTTCCGAACGCGAGCTTGCCAAGGAGAAGCGCCAGTCCCAGTCCGACGGTGGCGCCGACGGCACCGACGGCCGCCGCCTCGACCGTGCCGAGCCGGACGAGCTGGCGGTTGGCGGCGCCGCGGGCGCGCAGCAAAGCCTGCTCCTTGCGGCGCCGATCCGCGCCAGCGCCGGCGACGGCGGCGGTGAGCAGCCCGGCGAGCACGGCGCCGGGAAGGCCGAGGAACAAGAACAGGATCTGCGCGTAGAGGGCATCAGAGCGCGCCGCGCCGAGCGTGGCGGCCAGGTTGTCGCCGACCAGGCCGGTACCGGCCAGCTTTACTTCCAGGTTGCGGGCCCGGCCGGCGACATCGGCGTAGGCGGCGGAAGGGTCGGTGGCGAGGTGGTGGCTGAGCCGGGCGTGGATCTGGGTGTGCACGAGATCCGGTCGTGTCTGGGCGAGCGGGTCGAACAGGGTGTGCCACTGGGCGGTGGGGACGAGCAGCACGTTGTCGGGCGGTGCTTGGGGTTGGGCGCCGGCGGGTGCGCCGACGGCCTGGAAGAGCGAGTCTGCTTGGGGAAGGTCGACGACGCCGTCGACGCGCAGCTCCACCGCGGGAAGGCCGGCGCGGGCGACGGTGACGGTGTCGCCCGGCGCGGCGTGGAGGTTGGCGGCGGTCTGCTGGGCCAGTAGGACTCCGCTGCCAGCGCCGGCCAGATCACGGAGCTCACCGGGGAAGGCGCTGCGGTAGCCGTCGGGAAGCCCGACGACGACGCCGGCCCCGGTCGTCTGGGTGGACCCGCCGGTGGTGGCTTGCAGCCCAGAGGTTGCGGCGAAGCCGACGGGAGCTGCCTGGGTGACGCCGGGCGCGCCCTTCACGGCGGCAAGCACAGCGCCGGGGTCGGCCCCGGTTTGGGCTTGGACTTGCCAGTCGACGGCGACGTCGGCCGCGGCCCGGGCGGTCATGGTGGCCTTGGAGGCGGACAGGAACGACCCGATCGAGGCGAGGAGGGCGACGGCGATGGCGACACCGGCGGCCGCCGCGGTCAAGCGGCCCCGACGGCGGGCGGCGAGGCCCCGGAGCCAGGTCAGGCTGAGCACGAGAGGTTCCCTTCGAGGCGGCGGTGCGGGTCGGCGAAGGAGCCGTCGACCATGGCCCACCGGGTGGTGAGTCGGGCGGCGACGACCGGGTCGTGAGTCGTGACCACCAGGGCGGCCCCAACGTGGGCGGCGGCTTCCAGGAGCGCGTCGACGATGACGGCGGCCGATGCGTGGTCGAGCTGGCCGGTGGGCTCATCGGCGAGGATGAGCCGGGGACGACCGGCGAGGACGCGGGCGACGGCGACGCGCTGTGCCTGTCCGCCGGAGAGCTCCTCGGGCAGCTTGGCGGCGAGCGCGGAGAGGTCCAGGCGGGTGAGCGCGGCGCGAGCCGCGGCGCGGGCATCGGCTTCGCTGGCTCCGCCGAGAAGCAGCGGCAGCGCGACGTTCTCGGCCACGTCGAGGGGCGGCAGGAGGCTCGGCCCTTGAAACACGACGCCTACCGGGCCCGGACGCAGATCGTCTCGCGCACCGAGGGCAGGCCAGATGACGGCACCGGTGGTGGGCGCGTCAAGCCCGGCGAGGAGGTGGAGCAGCGTCGACTTGCCCGACCCGGAAGGCCCGGTGATCGCCAGTTGCTGGCGGGCGTGGATCTCACAGGTGATGTCGTGGACGGCCACGACCGCGCCGAGGCCGGTGCCGAACGTGCGGGCGACATGGTCGCAACGCGCCAGCACCACCGCTTCGGTTGGGCGCGTCATGTCGTCACCGTCCCATCGGCCAAGGCGATCGTGCGGTCGGCGGCGGCGGCCACGGCCGGGCTGTGGGTGACGATGACCACCGCCACCCCGGCTTCGGCGCGTCGGCGCAGCAGCGCGAGGA
>JALYYN010000390.1 GCA_030946525.1 Actinomycetota bacterium
CGGCGGTGATCTGCACGTCGCCCAACGACGTGATCGTCCACGGCATCCCGGGGAACTACCGCCTGCAGGACGGGGACATCATCTCCATCGACTGCGGGGCGATCATCGAGGGCTGGCACGGCGACGCGGCCCGCACCATTCCCGTCGGGGACATCTCCGAGGAGGCCCAGAAGCTTCTGCGGGTCACCGAGGACAGCCTGTGGGCCGGGATCCGGCACGTCCGCCAGGGCAGCCGCCTGTCGGATATCGGCCACGCGGTGCAGACCGTCGCCGAAGGGGCCGGCTTCTCGGTGGTGAAGGAGTACGTGGGTCACGGCATCGGGCGGGCCATGCACGAGGAGCCCCAGGTCCCCAACTACGGGGAGCCCGGCAAGGGCATCAAGCTCAAGGTCGGTCACGTGCTGGCCGTCGAGCCCATGGTGAACCTGGGCTGTGCCGAGACCCAGCTCAACGACGACGGGTGGACGGTGGTGACCGCCGACGGGATGCTGTCGGCCCACTTCGAGCACTCGATCGCCGTCACCGAGAACGGGCCCGAGGTGCTGACGATCCTGAACTGAACCCGGATGTCCGCGGCGGGACCCCCGGGAACCCTCCGGGCCGAACTGCGTTACTATATCTACCTGTCCCCCGGCAGTCTGCTGGTTGAGACGCGTCGTTAGGAGAAATTCACCTGCCCAAGCCCAAGGAAGACGCCATCGTGATGGAGGGCACCGTCGTTGAGCCGTTGCCAAACGCCATGTTCCGCGTCGAGCTGGAGAACGGCCACAAGGTGCTCGCTCACATCTCGGGGAAGATGCGCATGCACTACATCCGCATCCTGCCCGGGGACCGGGTGCAGGTGGAGCTCACGCCCTACGACATCAGTCGGGGCCGGATCACCTACCGCTACAAGTAGAAGGTCGAACTGTGAAGGTCAAACCGAGCGTCAAGAAGATCTGTGAGCGGTGCAAGGTCGTGCGTCGCCAGGGGACGGTCAGGATCATCTGCACCAACCCCCGCCACAAGCAGCGGCAGGGGTAGGGCGGCACATGGCACGCATCTCAGGCGTCGACATCCCCCGCGAGAAGCGGCTCGAGATCTCCCTCACCTACATCCTGGGCATCGGCCGCACCACGGCCACCCAGGTGTGCACGGCCACGGGCATCGACCCCAACACCCGGGTTCGCGACCTCACCGAGGAAGAGGTCGCCCAGCTCCGCAACCACATCGACCAGAACCTCAAGGTCGAGGGCGACCTGCGCCGCGACGTGGCCCAGGACATCAAGCGCAAGATCGAGATCGGCTGCTACCAGGGCATCCGCCACCGCCGGGGCCTGCCGGTCCGCGGCCAGCGCACCCACACCAACGCCCGGACCCGCAAGGGCCCGAAGAAGACCGTGGCGGGCAAGAAGAAGATTCGCAAGTGACGTCGCCGTCACTCGCTCGCTGCGCTCGCCCCGTTCCGGCGAGTTGGTCGTGCTCCGGCCGTCCGGCGAAGCCGACCGCCGCCCGTAGGAAGGATTCCTAGTGCCGAAGCCGAAGCCGGGAGGCAGGCGACCCAAGAAGCGCGAGCGGAAGAACGTCACCTACGGGGTGGCGCACATCAAGAGCTCGTTCAACAACACGATCATCTCGATCAGCGACCTCGAGGGCAACGTCCTGGCCTGGGCGTCGGCGGGCAACGTCGGGTTCAAGGGTTCGCGCAAGTCGACCCCCTTCGCCGCCCAGCTCGCCGCCGAGGCCTGCGCCCGCCGGGCCATGGAGCACGGTGTCCGCAAGGTCGACGTCCTGGTCAAGGGCCCCGGTTCCGGCCGGGAGACCGCCATCCGGTCGCTGCAGCAGACAGGTATTGAGGTCTCCGGCATCAAGGACCTCACCCCGATACCCCACAACGGCTGCCGGCCCCCGAAGCGCAGAAGGGTATGAGGAACGTGTCCCTCCATTCCGGGCGGCCGCTCACGCCGCCGCAGGCGGCCACCCCGGCTGCCGACAAGAAGAACTGCCCAAGCCGGTCCGGCTTCGCCGGACGGCTGGAGCTCCTTGGAACTCGCCGAGCAAGCTCCGCTTGCGAGGCGAAACTCTGATGGCCCGTTACACCGGTCCCGTCTGCCGCCTGTGCCGGCGGGAGAAGATGAAGCTGTTCCTCAAGGGCCCGAAGTGCGACTCGATGAAGTGCCCGATCGAGCGGCGGCCCTATCCCCCCGGCATGCACGGTCGCGGCCGCATCCGGGAGTCCGAGTACATGCTCCAGCTTCGGGAGAAGCAGAAGGCCCGCCGCATCTACGGCGTGCTCGAGAAGCAGTTCCGCAACATGTACAAGGAAGCCAACCGCCAGGACGGCATCACCGGCGAGAACCTCCTGCGCATGCTCGAGCAGCGCCTCGACAACGTGGCCTTCCGCGCCGGTTGGGGCTCCAGCCGCAGCCAGGCCCGCCAGTTCGTGCGCCACGGCCACGTCAACGTCAACGGCCGGCGCGTCACCATCCCCAGCTACGCCGTGCGCAAGGGCGACCTCGTGGAGATCCGGGAGAAGTCCCGGTCCATGATCGTCCTCCGCCACAACCTCGACACCCTCGACCGGGCCAAGCCGCCCTGGATCGAGGTGGCCGGAGAGGGCTGGTCCGCCACCGTGCGCGACCTGCCGCTCCGGGAGCACATCGACGTCCCGGTCCGGGAGTCGCTCATCGTCGAGCTCTACTCGAAGTAGGAAAGCGAAGCCATATGCTCATCATCCAGCGCCCCTCCGTCGAGCCCCTCGGCGAGCAGGAGGGCGACCGCCAGCGGTTCACCATCTCCCCCCTGGAGCCCGGCTTCGGCCACACCCTGGGGAACTCGCTGCGGCGCACCCTGCTGTCGTCGATCCCGGGGGCGGCCGTCACCCAGATCCGCTTCGACGACGTCCTGCACGAGTTCACCACCATCCCGGGGGTGAAGGAGGACGTTACCGACCTCATGCTCAACCTCAAGGATCTTGTCCTGCGGGTGGAGTCCGACGAGCCGGTGACCCTGCGTCTCGACGCCCGGGGTCCGGGTGAGGTCACGGCCGCCGACCTGCAGCCCCACTCCGACGTGGAGATTCTCAACCCCGAGATGCACATCGCCACCCTGTCGTCCAAGGCCCGCCTGGCCGTGGACATCACCGTGGAGCGGGGCCGGGGCTACGTCTCGGCCGACAAGAACAAGAAGTCCTCGGTCATCGGGGTCATCCCGATCGACTCGATCTTCTCCCCGGTGCGCCGGGTGGCCTTCGCGGTCGAGCCGACCCGGGTCGAGCAGGCCACGAACTACGACCGCCTCACCCTCGACATCGAGACCGACGGTTCCATCTCGCCCCGTGAGGCCCTGGCCTCGGCCGGCGCCACCCTGCGGTCCCTGATCACCCTGGTCGCCGAGATGAGCGACGCCCCCCGGGCCCTCGAACTCGGCGACGTCGGCGCCCTGGGCAGCGGCTCACCCGACCTCGACCTGGCCATCGAGGAGCTCGACCTCTCCGAGCGCCCCCGGAACTGCCTCAAGCGGGCCCAGGTCAACACCGTCGGCGAGCTGGTCAACAAGACCGAGGAGGACCTGCTGGCCATCACCAACTTCGGCCAGAAGTCCCTCGACGAGGTGCTGCAGAAGCTCGACGAGCGGGGCCTGGCGCTGCGGTCCAAGGGAGTCTGACCTTCCCATGCCTGGTACCCCCACCAAAGGCCGGCGCTTCGGCGGCGGCGCCTCCCACCAGCGGCTGATGATGGCCAACATGGCCGCCTCGCTGTTCGCGGCCGAAGGCATCGTCACCACCGAGGCCAAGGCCAAGGCCCTGCGGCCCATCGCCGAGAAGCTCATCACCAAGGCACGGAAGGGCGGCGTGCACAACCACCGCCAGGTCGTGTCCTACATGGGCGACAAGGACATGGCCCATAAGCTGTTCGAGGAGATCGCCCCCCGCTACGAGGGCCGGCCCGGGGGCTACACCCGCATCCTCAAGCTCGGCCCCCGCCATGGCGACAACGCGCCCATGGCCCGCATCGAGCTCGTCTAACAGGGCCCTCCCCGGTGGCCGGGGATGAGGCCGGGCCCGTGAGGGTCCGAATGACCGCCGGACCCGTGAGGGTCCGAATGACAGTCGCCTACGACGGCGGCGGCTTCCGGGGCTTCGCCGAGAACCTGGACGTACGGACCGTGGGCGGTGAGCTCACCGCGGCGCTGTCCACCGTCCTGCGCCACCCGGTCATCGTCCACGTGGCCGGCCGGACCGATGCCGGTGTGCACGCGTGGGGCCAGGTCATCAGCTTCGACGCGGTCGACGCCGGCGTGGACCTGCTGTCGCTCCAGCGCCACCTGAACAGCATGCTGGGTCCGGCCATCGTCATCCGCGCGGCGGCAGTGGTCCCGCCGACCTTCGACGCACGGCGCTCGGCGCTGGCTCGCCGCTACCGCTACACCGTGCTGAACCGCCCGGTGCCCGACCCGTTCCTGGCCTCCACCACCTGGCACGTGCCCGAGCCGCTCGACATCGCCGCCCTGCGCCTGGCGTGCGACCCCCTCATCGGGGAGCACGACTTCTCGTCGTTCTGCCGGGTGCCCAAGCGCATCCCCGACGCCAGCCTGCGCCGGCGCGTCGACGACGCCCGGTGGCTGGAGCTGGGCGACGGACTGCTCCGCTTCGACATCGACGCCAGCTCGTTCTGCCAGCAGATGGTCCGGGCCCTGGTGGGCACCATAGTGCCGATGGGCGCCGGCCGGCGGCGGGCGGGGGAGATGTCGTCGATCCTCCGCGCCCGGGACCGGGGCATGGCCGACCGGGTGGCGCCGGCCCGCGGCCTCTGCCTCTGGGAGGTCGTGTACCCCGACATGGGCTGAGACGCAACGGTACCCCGGGCCCGACGGTCCGGGGGTGCCGTTGTGTCGCGGCCCCTACTGGCGGACGGCCTCGACGTTGAACTCCAGGCGGATCTTCTTGCCGACCAGGACACCGCCGGTCTCCAGGGCGACGTTCCAGGTCAGCCCCCAGTCCTCGCGGTCGATCTCGGTGTGGGCCGAGAACCCGAGGCGCTGCCCGCCCCACGGGTCGGCCTGGGCGCCGTCGAACTCGACCTCGAGGGTCACCGGGCGGGTGACGTCCTTCACGGTGAGGTCGCCGGTGACCTTGGCGGTGCCGTCGCGGCCGAGGTCGACCTTGGTGCTCGTGAACGTGATGGTCGGGTACTGCTCGGCGTCGAGGAAGTCGGGGCTGCGCAGGTGCCCGTCGCGCTTCTCGTCGGAGGACTCCACGCTGGCGGTCTGGATGGTCACGTTGACCGAGCTGTCCGCCGGAGCGTCGCCGACGACGATCGCGCCACTGAAGTCGGTGAAGCGCCCGCGCACCTTGGTGATCATCAGGTGGCGGCCGATGAACTCGATGGTGGTGTGGCCGGTGTCCAGGGCGTAGGTGCCGGGCTGGGGGACGGTGAGGCCCTGGTAGTCCCGGGTGAAGGTTGCGGCCATGACTGGCTCCTTTCCGCCTCGGGAGGCGGGAATCGTTTAGGGTTCAACTACAAGGTTGACCTTACAACAATTGAGGAGCGCCGTCATTCCCCAGTGCGGGGCCGTCCGGTCAGCCGGCGGCCGGCTCGGCGTCGACCGCCACCGCCGGGGGGGCAACGGCCGGCTCGGCGGTGAGCCGCTCGGCCACTGTGGCCAGATCGGCGTAGAGCGAGTCGAGCTCCTTGCGCAGGCGGGCCTCCTCGTCGGGCCATCCCTCGAGGGCGGCCTGGTCAGCCTTGCGGGCCAGCTCCACGATCTCCAGCTCAAGCCCGACTGCGTGGTCCTGCAGCTGCGGATCGACCTCGGCCATGCTCGTTCTCCTCTCGATGCCACGTGGCCCGATGCGGCGAGCCCGTGGCGCTGCCCAGTGGGGTCCCTACCCATCGGGTCCGCCGGCCATGCCCGCCGACCGGCTACCGTGACGAACTGATGTTCGACATCAACGACCGGCAGCGGGAGGCGGTGGAGCACGTCGGTGGGCCATTGCTGGTCCTCGCCGGGGCGGGGAGCGGGAAGACCGGGACCCTGGCCCACCGGCTGGCTCGTCTGCTCCGGCGCGGTGCCGACCCCCGGCGGATCTGCCTGGTCACCTTCAGCCGGCGGGCGGCACAGGAGCTGATGAGCCGGGCCGGGCGGCTGTCCGACGCCGACGCTGCGGGCCAGGTCTGGGGCGGCACGTTCCACTCCGTCGCCAACCGCGTGCTCCGTCTCCACGGGGGGCGGCTGGGCCTCGACCCGGGCTTCAGCATCCTCGACCAGTCCGACGTGGGGGAGCTGCTCGGCCTGGTCCGCCACGACCTCGGCCTGCACCACAATCCCCCTGCCGGCGGCCATCCCGGGCCCGGTTATCCCGTCCCGATCGCCGGTGCCGCCCACCGGCGATCGCCCCGCCCGTCCACCCTGGCGTCGATCTACGACCGGGTCGTCAATACGGGCGAGCGGCTGCCGGTCGTCCTCGAGCGGTGGTTCCCCTGGTGCACCGGTGAGGCGGAGGGCATCCGGGCCGTTTTCGAGGCCTACACCCGGCGCAAGCGCGAGCGGCAGCTGCTCGACTACGACGACCTGCTCCTTTGCTGGCGGGCACTCGCCGCCGTACCCGGACTCCTCCCGGGGCTCTTCGACCACGTGCTGGTGGACGAGTACCAGGACACCAACGCCCTCCAGGCCGACATCCTCGCCGCCCTGCGCCCGGGCGGCGCCGGCCTCACCGTGGTCGGCGACGACGCCCAGGCCATCTACGGGTTCCGATCCGCCAGCAGCCGCAATATCGTCGAGTTCGCCGACCGGTTCCCGGGGGCGACCGTGGTGCGCCTCGAGCAGAACTACCGGTCGAGCCCGCCGATCGTCGCCATGGCCAACGCGGTGATGGCCGAGGCGCACGCCGGGTCGGCGCTGTCGAAAGTGCTGTGGTCGGAACGCCCGGGCACCCGCCGGCCCCTCCTGCGCACCTGCGGCGACGAGGAAGCGGAGGCCGCCGCGGTGTGCGACTCGGTGCTGGCCCACAGGGACGACGGCGTGGCGCTGCACGACCAGGCCGTGCTATTCCGGGCCGCCCACCACGCCGACCTGCTCGAGCTGCACCTGACCCGGCGCAACGTCCCCTACGTGAAGTACGGCGGCCTCAAGTTCCTCGAGGCCGCCCACGTGAAGGACCTGCTGGCCCTGCTGCGGGTCCTCGACAACCCATGGGACGAGCTGGCCTGGTTCCGGGCGCTGCAGCTGTTGGAAGGGGTGGGCGCGGCGACGGCCCGGCGGGTGATGGCCGAGCTGGGCCTGGGCCCGGATGCCGCCGACCCGAGCGCCGGCGAGCCCAACGCCGCCGACCCGAACATCAGCCCCTTGGCCCGACTGCTGGCTGCGTCGCCCCGCGTGCCGGCGGCGGCCCGCGACGAGCTCGCCGGCCTGCGGTCGGCACTGGCCGACTGCGCCGACGGCAGCCTGGCGGGAGGTGAGACACCGCCGCCCGCCATGCAGGTCGAGCGGCTCCGGCGCTGGCTCGACCCGGTGGTCGAGCGGCTGTACGACGCCGCCCCGGCACGGCTGGCCGATCTGGTCCAGCTGGAGGGCGTCGCCGCCAGCGCGCCGAACCGGAGCCGGTTCGTGGGGGACCTCACCCTCGACCCGCCCTCGTCCACCGCCGACCTGGCCGGTCCGCCGCTGCTGGACGAGGACTGGCTGGTGCTCTCGACCGTCCACTCGGCCAAGGGCGGGGAGTGGGACGTCGTCCATGTCCTCCACGCCAGCGACGGCATGTTCCCCTCCGATATGGCCACCGGCGACCTCGACGGGATCGAGGAGGAGCGGCGGCTGCTCTACGTGGCCGTCACCCGGGCCCGCCACACCCTGGAGGTGAACGTCCCCCTCCGCTACCACCACCGGCGGCGCCCCCTGGCCGACGCCCACAGCTACGCCCAGACCAGCCGCTTCCTGTCGCCGGCCGTGCAGGCGCTGATGGACAAGGCCCACGTCGAGGGTCGCCCCGCCTTCACCGACGCCGATGCCGGGCCGGGCGGCGGGCCGGCGATGGTGGAGGGCGGGCTGGCCGCGGTCGACGGGCTGCTGGCCGGCCTGTGGGGCTGACCGGTTGGCTAGCGTCGGCGGCGGTGACGCCTCCTCCTGCGGTCGACTGGCCGGCGGCGCGCCGGGCGGTGGCGGTGGCCGGGCCGCGGCTCTCGGCCCTGCTGCGGTCGGCGCGCCGGCCCGACGCTCCTGCGCTCGGGACGTGGGACGTCACCGAACTGGCCCTCCATGTCTCCCACTCGATCGACACGGCCACGGCCATGGCCAAGGGCGGCGGCAACCTCCTCGAGGACATCTGGGGGCTGGCGCCCTTGTCGGGGGTGATGGTCGGGGGCGAGGGTCGACGGCCCCTCGACGAGGTGGCCGACCGGATCGATGCCGGCGTGGCCGAGCTCCTCGCCACCATGGACGCGGCCACCGGCGACGAGAGGCGTCCCTGGCTGGTCAAGGGCACGGAGATGACCTTGTCCAACCTGACGTGCGAGGTCCTGAGCGAGCTCACCGTGCACGGCTGGGACATCGCCCGGGTCGAGGGCGTGCCCTGGCCCGTCGACCGCTCGCACGCCGCCCTCGTCGTCGAGGGCTTTCTGCTGCCGTCCCTGCAGGTCCTCGGCCGCTCGATGGTCGACCAGCGGGCTGCGGCCGGCGTGCGGGCCCGCTTCGAGGTCCGACTGCGGGGCAGGGGTCGGGCCTTCCTCCGGTTCCACCACGGCGACCTCTCCGTCGAGGCCGCGCCCAGCGGACCCGTCGACTGCCACCTGCTCGTCGACCCGGTGGCCTTCCTGCTCGTCTCGTGGGGCCGCAGCAGCCAGTGGCCGCCGATCGCCCGGGGCCAGCTCCTGGCCTGGGGCCGCAGACCGTGGCTCGGCCTACGGCTGCGCTCGTGGCTCAGAAATCCCTGAGCCCGGGGCCGACTACACTCTCTCCCCGGTGCGCACCTTCTCCACAAAACCATCCGACGTCCAGCGCGCCTGGCACCTCGTCGACGCCGAGGGCCTGGTCCTCGGGCGTATGTCGTCAGAGGTCGCCCGGCTGCTGCGCGGCAAACACAAGCCCATGTTCGCCCCCCACCTGGACACCGGTGACCACGTGATCGTGATCAACGCCTCCAAGGTCGTGCTCACGTCGGGCAAGGAGGGCAAGAAGATCGCCTACCGCCACTCCGGCTACCCGGGCGGGCTCAAGCAGGAGTCCTACACCGACGTCATGGCCAACAAGCCCGACGCCGCGGTGCGCAAGGCCGTCCGGGGCATGCTGCCCAATGGCCCGCTCGGCCGCATGATGCTCAAGAAGCTCAAGGTCTACGCCGGGCCGACCCACCCCCACGCCGCCCAGCTCCCTGAGCCCCTCGAGCTGTCGACGGCCGTCGCCCGCCCGGCAGGGCTCTAGACCGCCCGGCCTCCCCGAGAACCAGACAGGAAACGTCGTGCCCAAGCCCCTCATGCAGTCGACCGGTCGCCGCAAGCAGGCGGTCGCCCGCGTCCGCCTCCGCCCGGGGACCGGCGTCATCACGGTCAACAAGCGCCCGATCGAGAACTACTTCCCCTCGGAGACGCACCGGATGATCGTCACCGAGCCCCTGCGGCTCACCACGCTGGCCGAGACGTACGACATCGACGCCACCATGGACGGTGGCGGCATCTCCGGCCAGGCCGGCGCCCTGCGCCTGGGCATCGCCCGTGGCCTGGTGAACCTCGACGAGGAGCTGCGCAACACCCTGAAGAAGGCCGGCTTCCTCACCCGTGACGCACGGAAGAAGGAGAGCAAGAAGTACGGCCTGAAGAAGGCCCGGAAGGCTCCCCAGTACTCGAAGCGATAGGCGGCCGGCGGGTGCGGGGCCGGGGCGCTCGTCGGTGACCCTGCGGTTCGGTACCGACGGCGTCCGGGGCGTCGCCAACGTCGAACTGACGCCCGAGCTGGTCCTGGCCCTCGGCCGGGCCGCGGCCCGGGTCCTGGGGGAGGGCCCGTTCCTGGTCGGCCGGGACACCCGGATCTCCGGGCCGCTGTTGCAGGCCGCACTGTCGGCGGGCCTGGCCGCCGAAGGGGCCGACGTCGTCGACCTGGGCGTGATACCGACGCCGGGCGTGGCCTGGCTGTCGGCGGCCGACGGGGTGCCGGCGGCCATGATCTCGGCGTCGCACAACCCCTTCCCCGACAACGGGGTGAAGTTCTTCATGCCGGGCGGGCGCAAGCTGTCCGATGAGGTGGAGGCCCGGCTCGAGGCCGAGCTCGACGGGCTGCTCGCTGAGCCGGCGTCACGTCCCCGGAAGGCCGGGGCGACCCTGGGCCGGCTGTCGACCACCCATGCCACCGACCGCTACGTCGACGCCCTGGTGGCCACCGTCGACGGCCGCCGCCTCGACGGTCTGACTGTCGTCATCGACTGTGGCAACGGAGCGGCGTGGCGGACGGCGCCGGCCGTGCTGGGCCGGCTGGGTGCCGACGTGGTCGTCATGAACGACGGTCCCGACGGCGTCAACATCAACGACGGCTGCGGCTCCACCCACCCCGAGCGCCTGCAGCACGAGGTCGTGTCACGGGGGGCGGCGGTGGGCCTGGCCTTCGACGGCGACGCCGACCGGGTGCTGGCCGTCGACGCCGGGGGCCGCCTGGTCGACGGTGACCAGCTCATCGCCATCTGCGCCCTCGACCGCCGGGCCCGGGGCCGACTGCCGGGCGATACCGTCGTGGTGACGGTCATGGCGAACCTGGGCTTCCGCCAGGCCATGGCCGGCCACGGCATCGAGCTGGTCGAGACCGACGTGGGCGACCGCTACGTGCTGGAGGAGATGGAGCGCGGCGGGTGGGCGCTCGGCGGCGAGCAGTCCGGGCACATCATCTTCGGCGACCTGCTCACCACCGGGGACGGCGTGCTGACCGGCCTCCAGGTGATCGACGTCATGGTCCGTGCCGGGCGGTCGCTGGCCGATCTGGCCGCGGTCATGGTCCGCCTCCCGCAGGTGCTGCGCAATGTCCCGGTCGGTGCCCGGGGGCGGCTGGACGGCGCCGGCGACGTGGAGGTCGCGGTCAAGTCGGTCCAAGCCGAACTGGGCGAGCGGGGCCGCGTGCTCGTGCGGGCCAGCGGCACCGAGCCGGTGGTCCGGGTGATGGTCGAGGCGATGACCGAGGCCGAGGCCGAAGCGGCGTCGGAGCTCCTGTGCGCCGCCGTCCGCCGGTCGTTCGGCCCGCAGGCCGACGTGACGTCGTTCGGCCCGCAGGCCGACGTAATCTCGTAGCCTTGCCGCATGTGCGGCATCGTCGGCGTGACCGGGAGTGATCCCGCCCTTCCCTTCCTCATCGACGGCCTGAGCCGCCTCGAGTACCGGGGCTACGACTCCTCCGGAGTCGCCCTGGTGGACGGCGACCGGGTCTGGGTCCGCCGGCGGGCCGGCAAGCTGGCCGAGCTGACCGGCGCGGTCGGCGACGCCCCGTCGGCGTCGACCGGGATCGGCCACACCCGGTGGGCCACCCACGGCGGGCCGACGGAGCGCAACGCCCACCCCCACACCGACTGCACGGGCGCCCTCGCCCTCGTCCACAACGGCATCATCGAGAACCACGTCGACCTGGGCGACGAGCTGGTCTCCGCCGGCCACGACCTGCGCTCCGAGACCGACACCGAGGTGCTGGCCCATCTGATCGAGGCGGGCATGGCGACCGGCCTCACGCTGACCGGAGCGGTCCGCGCCGCCCTCCGCCGGGTCGAGGGGTCCTTCGCCGTCGCCGTGGTCCACGCCGCCGAGCCCGACCTCATCGTCGCCGCCCGGCGCTCGTCGCCCCTGGTGGCGGGCCGCACCGAGCACGCCGGACTGGTGGCGTCGGACATCCCCGCCCTGCTGGCCGCCACCCGGGAGGTCTACGTCCTCGACGACGACCAGCTGGTGGAGGTCCGGCCCGGCAGCCTGCGGGTCACCACCCTGGAGGGCGACCAGGTGGCGCCTGCCCGCCGGCGGGTCGACGCCGATGTGGAGACGGCCGAGAAGGGGGGCTACCCCGACTTCATGCTCAAGGAGATCCACGAGCAGCCCCGCGCCGTCGAGGAGACCCTCCGCGAGCGCACGAGGGGCGACCGGCTGACTCTCGACGAGGTGGAGCTGTCCGACGAGGAGCTGCGCGCCGTCGACAAGGTGTTCATCGTCGGGTGCGGCACGAGCTTCCACGCCGGCATGGTCGCCCGCTACGCCATGGAGCACTGGGCCCGCCTGCCGACCGAGATCGACATCGCCAGTGAGTTCCGCTACCGCGACCCGGTGCTCGACGCCCAGAGCCTGGTCATCGGCGTCAGCCAGTCGGGGGAGAGCCTCGACACCATGGAGGCCTGCCGGTTCGCCCGCTCGGCCACCAACAAGGCCCGGGTGCTGGCGGTCTGCAACGTGGTCGACTCGTCGATGGCCCGGGAGGCCGACGCCGTCCTCTACACCCGGGCCGGTCCCGAGCGGGGGGTGGCCGCCACCAAGACCCACGTCGCCCAGGTCGTCGCCATGGAACTGCTGGCCCTGCGCCTGGCCAAGGCCCGTGGCCTGCTGTACCCCGAGGAGGTGGCCCGGCAGGTCGACGCCCTGCACGCCCTGCCCGGACTCATCGAGGGCGTACTGGCCGGCTCCGACGAGATCTGCCGGGCCGCGGCCCGCTACGTCGACACCCGGGACTTCTTCTTCCTGGGCCGAGGGGTCGGATATCCGGTCGCCCTCGAAGGGGCGCTCAAGCTGAAGGAGATCTCCTACGCCCGGGCCGAGGGCTATCCGGCCGGGGAGATGAAGCACGGGCCGATCGCGCTCATCGAGCCGGGCACGGTCGTGGTGGCGGTGGCCACGCGCGGCCGGCTCCACGCCAAGATCATGAGCAACATCGACGAGGTGCGGGCCCGGGGCGCCACCATCGTCGTCGTGGCCAACGAGGGCGACACCGCCACCGCGGCCCATGCCGACAGCGTGCTGTGGGTCCCGGCCGTGCCCAAGGGCGCCGAGCTGTTCTCGCCGATGGTCGACGTGGTCGCCCTGCAGCTCTTCGCCTACGCCATCGCCAAGGCGCGGGGCTGTGACGTCGACCAGCCCCGGAACCTGGCCAAGACCGTCACGGTCGAGTAGCCGGCCCCAGGTGATCGGGCACAGGTGATCGGGCCAACGTGATCGGGCCAGGGTGATCGGAATAGGGATCGACACCGTCGAGGTCGAGCGCTTCCGCCGGGTGCTGCTGAAGCGACCGGGCATCGTCGACCGGCTGTTCACCCCGGCCGAGCAGGCCTACGGCCGGCGGCAGCGGGATCCGGCGGAGCGCCTGGCCGCCCGGTTCGCGGCCAAGGAGGCGGTCATGAAGGCCCTCGGCGTGGGCCTGGGCGCCTTCGCCTTCCGCGACGTGGAGGTGGTGAAGGCCCCGTCCGGGGCGCCATCCGTCTCCCTCAGCGGCCGCGCCGCCGCATTGGCCGTCGAGCGGGGGGTCACCGACTGGCGACTGTCGCTCACTCACAGCTCCCTGGTCGCCGAAGCTGTGGCCGTGGCCCTATGAGAGGGATCGCACTCGCAAGCAGAGCTTGCTCGGCGAGTTGGATCGTGTTCCCGCTGCCCGGCAGAGCCGGTCAGCCTCCGCCGTCCTTCCTGGCCGGCAGCCGGATGGTGGCCGGCTCTGCCGGCGAGTGCGGCCACCGCCGATGCTCATCCGTCGTGGCGGCCCAGGCCCCGAGGTGTTCGTGATCCGGCGAGCCCGGTGATCCCGGTTCTCACGCCGGAGGAGATGCGGGCGGTGGACCGGGCCGCCCCCGAACCGGTAGAGGTGCTCGTACAGCGGGCCGGCGGAGCCGTCGCCCGGGCCGCGGTCGACCTGATGGGCGGCACGTACGGGCGGCGGGTGATCGTGGTGGCGGGGTCCGGCAACAACGGCGCCGACGGCCGGGTGGCCGCCGACCGGCTGAGCCGGCGGGGCGTGCGGGTCTCGGTGGTCGAGGCCGCCGACGCGCCCGACCGCCTGCCACCCGCCGACCTGGTGATCGACGCCGCCTTCGGTACCGGGTTCCGGGGGGATTACCGCGCCCCCGACCCCGCGGGCGCGCCCGTGCTGGCCGTCGACATCCCCTCCGGCGTCGACGGGCTGACCGGCGAGGCCGGGGAGGGAGCCGTCCGTGCCACGGCGACGGTGTCCTTCGCCGCCCTCAAGCCCGGGCTCCTCTTCGGGGCCGGCCACGGGCACGCCGGGCGCGTGACCCTCGTCGACATCGGCCTCGACGTCGGCAGGTCGACGATCTCGGTGGTCGAGGGGGCCGACGTCGGCGGCTGGTTCCCGCCGATCCCCCGCGAGAGCCACAAGTGGAAATCGGCCCTGTGGATGGTGGCGGGCTCCGGGGGCATGACCGGGGCGGCCGACATGGCGGCGCGGGCGGCGATGCGCTGCGGCGCGGGCACCGTCCGCCTGGGCATCCCGGGTCACCCCCCCTCGCCCCGCTTCCCGGAGGTGGTCGGGCGCAGCGTCCCCGAGGAGGGCTGGGACGAGGACGTGGCCGCCGACCTCGATCGGGTGAAGGCGGTGGTCCTCGGGCCCGGCCTGGGGCGGACCGATGCCGTGGCCACCGCCGTCCGCCGGCTGCTGGCGGTGGCCCGGGTGCCGGTCGTGCTCGACGCCGACGCGCTCTACGCCCTGGGCTCGCTCGACGACCCGACCCGGTTCCTCCGGAACCGTCCCGGCCCCACCGTCCTCACGCCCCACGAGGGGGAGTTCACCCGCCTGGCCGGCTGCCCCCCGGGACCTCGGCGCATCTCCGCCGTGCGCCACATGGCCGCGGCCACCGGCGCCACCGTCCTGCTGAAGGGTTCGACCACCATCGTCGCCGACCCCGACGGCGAGGTGCTGCTGAGCATGGCCGGCGACGCCCGGCTGGCCACCGCAGGGACCGGCGACGTGCTCGCCGGCGTCATCGGCGCGTTCCTGGCCCAGGGCCTCGACGGCCGGCGCGCCGCGGCGGCCGGGGCCTTCGTCCACGGCACGGCTGCGGGCCTAGGCTGGCGGCGCGGCCTGGTGGCCGGCGACCTGCTCGACCTGCTCCCCGCCGTGCTCAACTCGATCGCACCTTGACCAGCCCGGATCCCCCCCTGACCAACGAGGTCCCAGTGCCCCGTTCCACGCTCGTGCGCCAGGTGATGACCACCGACGTGTTGACCTTCGCCCCCGCCGACACCGTGGGGTCGGTCGCCCGGCGCCTCACCGAGCGGCGCCTGGGCGGAGCCCCGGTGGTCGACGGCGATGGGACGGTCGTCGGGCTGCTGGAGGACGACGACCTCATCGCCCAGGACACCCGTCTGCACTTCCCGACCGTCATCTCCGTGCTGGGCGCCTACCTCGAACTGCCGTCGTCGCTGGCCCATTTCGAGAAGGATCTGCGCAGGGCGGTGGGCGCCACCGTGGCCGACGTCATGCACACGGACGCGCCGACGTGCCGGGAGGACGACACCCTCGAGACTGTCGCCACCACGCTCCACAACCGGGGCCTGTCCCGGCTGGCCGTCGTCGACGGCGAGGGCCGCCTGGTCGGCGTCGTATCGCGGGGCGACCTGGTCCGGGCCATCGTGGGCGACGGAGGCGGGTAGCACGATGGCCTCCCGCCCGGCCTGGGCCGAGGTGGACCTGGGGGCGATCCGGCACAATGCCTCCCTGCTGAGCGGCCTCGTCGCCCCCGCCGGACTGTGCGCGGTCGTGAAGGCGTCGGGGTACGGGCACGGCGCCGTCTCGGTGGCCCGGGCCGCCCTGGAGGGCGGGGCGACATGGCTGGCCGTCGCCCTGGTCGAGGAAGGCGCGCTGCTGCGGACCCACGGCGTCACCGCGCCGGTCCTGCTGCTGTCGGAGCCCCCGGCCGACACCATGGAGGACGTGGTCGCCCTCGGCCTGACCCCCACCGTGTACACCTACGAGGGAGTAGAGGCGGCGGCCAAGGCCGCCGCC
>JALYYN010000031.1 GCA_030946525.1 Actinomycetota bacterium
GACCAGCAGGAGCGCTGGCTACCGCCTGCCCGACAGAACGGGATCGGATGTGGCGGGCTTGTCCTGGAAGCTAGGGCTGTCGGACTCGGTTCGGCTGAGACGAACCAGCTCGAACGCGCCCCAGACGGCCAAGATGGCCGCCAGCTCCCACCCGAGCGGAAAGCTGGTGAACACCCACGCGGCAAGGGCCACGGTGACGCCCACGTAGATGAGGAATGCGCCGCTCGCCCGCATCGCCATCGGGTTGAAATAGGAGACGACGAGGAGGGCGACGCCGAAGCCACCGTAAACCAGAGAGTGCTCGTAGGGGTTCACCCCGAAGTCCTTCCCGATGGTGATCCCCAGCCCAGCGGCCACGGCGACGAGCCCGGGGCCCAAGTACCGCCGGCTCGAGCCGTCGACCAACCAGGCCAGCACCGCCACCGAACCCAGGGCCAGCAGATCGTGGTAGGCGGGCTGTCCCAAGGCGGCCATCACGGCGACCACCAGCGCTCCGGCAAGGAGCACCGCGGCACCGGCGACCTCTCGTTCCCGGTTCGGCCGACCGATGGTGCGGGGTTGGAATTCCAATGGAATCCTCCTTCTGTAGCGAGCGTGCCTTTTTTCTCATTGGAAGTGTTCCCAATCGCCGATTGGGGGAAACTCGGACAAGGATGACGATCGCATTACAGAATGAAACCGGTCGACGTCCAGACCGTTTCTGATGGGGCATGGGTACAGCGATATCGTGAGAGACGTACCCCGCTTCGTGGCGGCCCCCCTGATCGCCGCTCGTCGATTCTTGGACTGGCCCCGGGTGCGATGGGTTCGGCGCCTGGTCGGGGAACTGTCACGGGAGTGCAGCAGCGATCGGGTCACCGGCCTGGCCGCCGAGGTGGCCTTCTTCGTCGTCCTGAGCGTCTTCCCCGCCCTGCTGGTCATGGCCTCCGCCCTGGGGTTCCTCGATTCGATCATCGGGAACCAGCTCGCCCAGGAGGCACAGCAGCGCGTCATCAGCTTCCTTCAGCGGGTGCTCACCCAGAACGCCGGAGACACCATCGCCGTGGTGCGTCGCCTCTTCACCGATCAGCGGACGGGCCTTCTGACCTTCAGCGTCCTGGCCGGCGTGTGGGCGACGGCGCGGGGCTTCGCGGCTGTCATGCGGGCGCTCAACATCGCCTACGACGTGGTGGAGGACCGGAGCTGGCTCCGCCGCCAGGGCATCGCCGTCGTCCTGTCGCTCGGCACGGTGATCGTCTCCGCCGTCATGCTGTCCATGCTCGTCGTCGGTCCTCTGCTCGGTGTCGGAGGCTCGGTGGCCGGCGCCGCCGGGGCCCGGGCGTTGTTCGCCACCGCATGGCATTGGCTGCGCGTACCGATGGTGCTCCTCGTACTCGTCGCCTGGTCGGCGACGGTGTACCACGTCGGTCCGAGGCATGCCGGCCGGTGGCGGGACGACCTCCCCGGCGCCGGCCTCTCCGCCCTTTGGTGGGCGGTCACGGCACTGGGCTTCCGCTATGGGGTGGCCGTCCTGGCCCATGGGAACCGGGTCTTCGGTGCCCTGGGCGGCCCGTTGATCCTGCTGGGTCTGATCTACGTGCTCGATCTTGGGCTCCTGGTCGGCGGCGAGCTGAACGCCCTCGTCATGCGGCGCCGGTCGGGCGCCTGACGGGCTCGTCACCCGAACGGCAACCCTCAACCACAGCGATCGTCACACCATGTGGGAAGACTTCGGAGGGGCGCGCGGACGGAAGCATCCTCCCTGCGCCGGGACAGGTGGGCGGCTCGGGGCCGCTATCGTCACGGAAGGGCGCAGGCTGGCGCAACGCAGCCGGCTCCGGATCACGCCTCCGAGGAGAGTTCGATCATGCCAGCTTTGGCGCAGCGGCGACGGGCCGTACGGATCATCACCGCGACCGCTGCGCTGTCGCTGGCGGCTGGGGCCTGCTCCAGTGCCAGCGACACCTCGGCGAAGAGCTCGTCGTCGACGGTGTCGACCGGCCCGTCCGCCTCGGTCGCCGCCCCGGCAGGCGCCGCCGCATTGCAGGATGCCTACGAGAGCGTCCTGACGAGGGTCCGGCCGACGGTCGTGGAGATCTCGACCACTCAGGGCCTGGGGTCGGGCATCGTGTACGACGACAAGGGCGACATCGTGACCAACGCCCACGTGGTCGGCGCCTCCACCACGTTCCGGGTCAGCCTGGTCGACGGGCGCACCCTCGACGGCACCCTCGTCGGCAGCTATCCGACCGATGACCTGGCCGTGGTCAAGGTGTCCGCCTCCGGCCTCGCCGCCGCCCGCTTCGCCGATTCGACCAAGGTGAAGGTGGGCGAGATCGTGCTGGCGATCGGCAACCCCCTCGGGCTCGAGAGCTCCGTCACCGACGGCATCGTCAGCTCGACCGGTCGCACGGTGAGCGAGGGCGGCGGGGTGGTGCTGCCCGCGACCATCCAGACCAGTGCGGCGATCAACCCGGGCAACAGCGGCGGGGCGCTGGTCGACCTCAACGGTGACGTGATCGGCATCCCGACCCTGGCGGCGGTCGATCCCCAGCTCGGGGGCGGGGCGGCGGCGGGCATCGGCTTCGCCATCCCGAGCAACACCGTGAAGAGGATCGCCGATCAGCTCATCGCCACGGGCAAGGTGTCCGATTCCGGGCGGGCGGCGCTGGGCATCTCCGGCGCCACCGCCTCGACGCTGGCGGGCCGACCCATCGGGGTGCTGGTCCGCGACGCCCAGGCGGGCCAGGCCGCGGCGGCCGCCGGTATCCAGTCGGGCGACATCGTGACTGCGATCAACGCCAAGCCCACGCCGAC
>JALYYN010000429.1 GCA_030946525.1 Actinomycetota bacterium
GACCGGCACCGGGCGCGGCGGCGGCGCCCACCTTACGCGCCCCCCCCCAGCCACGGCCCACTTCCCCCTCCCCGACGGCCACGGGCGTGCCGTCGGCCGGCGTGGGCGACCTGGCCATCCCCGGCTACGACACGCTGTCGGCGTCGCAGGTCGTCCCCCGGCTCGAAGGGCTCTCCGCCGACGAGCTCGACGCCATCCGCCTCTACGAGGAGGCGCACAGGGCCCGCAAGACGGTGCTGACCCGCATCGACCAGCTCTGCGACCCGGGCAGGTAGCTTCGGCCGGGTGGAGGAGGGCTGCCGCCGTGCCGAGGCGGCCGACGTACCCCGGATCGCCCAGCTGGTGAGGGCGGCGACGGCCGAGCTGGCGCCGATGCGGGGCGGCGGCATCTGGCAGGCCCGTGAGGCCCGCGCCGAGCCGGTGGAGGATGGTCTGGAGCGCCTCCTGGACGGCGACCCCGGCACCCGCATGGTCGTGGCCACCATCGACGATGTCGTGGTCGGCTACGGCGTCGTGCGCCTGGAGCACCTGGGCGACGGCTCGGTGCTCGGGGTCATCGACGACATCTTCGTCGAGGAGGGCGCCCGCCAGGTCGGCCTGGGTGAAGGGATGATCAACGACCTCATGGCCTGGTGCGAGGAGCGGGGATGCATCGGGATGGACGCGATGGCCCTCCCCGGCCACCGGGCGACGAAGAACTTCTTCGAGGAGTCGGGCTTCACCGCCCGCAAGCTGGTCATGCACCACCGGTTCGGGACCGTGAGGGGCCGGTCGTGAGAGCGGAGGTGTGCGTCGGGGCGGTGGCGGTCGTCGACGACCGGCTGCTCCTGATCCGCCGGGGCCACGGGCCGGCGGCGGGGGAGTGGTCACTGCCGGGCGGGCGGGTCGAGGGCGGCGAGACCCTGGCCGAGGCCGTGGTCCGGGAGGTGGCCGAGGAGACGGGCCTGGAGGCGGTGTGCGACGACCTGGTGGGATGGGTCGAGCGGATCGGTGAGGACCACCATTTCGTGATCTTCGACTTCCTGGTGACCGTCCTCGACGGCCCGGATACCGAGCCGGCGGGCGGCTCCGACGCCGCCGAAGCGGCCTGGGTCGCCCTCGACGAGGTCTCGCACCTCCGCCTCACCGACGGCCTGGCCGAGTTCCTGCACGATCACGGGATCCTTCCCGTGATCGCCTAGTGGTGCACTAGCTCAGCCCGGAGCCTGCTCGGTCCCCGGGTCGGCCGGAGGCCCGCCGGAGGGCGTCGTCGTACCGGGCGGAGCCGACTCCGGCGGAGACGCGTCGGGGGCCGCCGCCCCGGCGGGAGCCGCTTCCGGCGAGGCCGGAGCATCGACCACCGGGGCCGCGCTCGCCTCGGGCACCGGCACCTCGGCCGGCGCGGCCTCGGGCGGAGCGGCATCGGGCGGAGCGGCCTCGACCGGGATGGGCTCCGCGGTGGCGACGGGGGGCCGCGGCCGGCGCGGCGGAGGAGGTGGAACCGGGCGCTGGCCCGGCGCCTCGCCGACCAGCGGTCCCAGCCCGGGCACCTTGGACACCGACTGGCGCACGGTCCTGATCACGTCGTCGTCGGCGCCGGCCGGCAGCCCCTTGGGCTGGATGGTGCGCCGGATGGGTGAGGTCAGCACCGCCTCGAGGAGGGCCAGCCACCGGTCGGGCGCCGTCTCGGGCGACATGGCGTCGCCGGCGGCCTGGGCCAGCCCGGCGGACAGCTCCGGGGGGAACCGGACCCCCTGCTCCGGGGGGCGGCTGCTGACCCGGAGGGCCCGCACCACCCGTCCCTCGGCCAGGCACGTCGTCATCTCGTCGAGCCACGCCTGGCGCTCCGCTGCGCTGCGCCGCTCGAGGCTCTCCCGCAGCTTGGTCGCCAGCGCCCGGCTCTCGTCGTCGCGCCCGGCGGCGTCCGCCCCGGCTACGACCGTGCGCAGGTCGCGCAGGCTCAGGTCCTCCAGGGCGGCGGAGGCCGCCTCGGCCCGGTCGCGCCATTCCGCCGCCCGCAGGGCGGGCAGCAACTGCTCGGCCAGGGCCAGCAGGGCCTCGGAGCGGATCTCGGGGTCGCCGGCGGCGCGGGCCTTGGCGTTCTGCTCGTCGACCGCCGACCGCACACCGGCCAGGCCGCCGCGCAACACCTGCTCGGCGATGGCGCGCTCCTCGGGCGGCAGCCCGGCCAGCACCGCGTCGCGGTGGGCCCGACCGGCCTGGAGCCGCTTCGGCTGGGGCCGCGAGGGACGTCCGGCGGCCGAGGGGGTGCCCGCCGCCTGCGGGCGACCGGTGCGCTCCCGGGCCGGACGGTCCCGTGCCGGACGGTCCCGTGCCGGACGGTCCCGTGCCGGACGGTCGCCGCC
>JALYYN010000431.1 GCA_030946525.1 Actinomycetota bacterium
AACGCGATCGCCACCCCGGGAGCGTTCTCAGAAATCATCGAGTGGAGACTCCCCAACAACAAGAAATGCGCCGCCCGCCGCACAAAGGAGTGCAGGCTATGGAACAACAGCCTCACACCTTCGGTCACCCCACCCGGGACCGCGAGGTCGCCGGCGCCGCCGTACTCCTGGCTGGCGCGCTCGCCGTCGCCGTCATGGCCGCCCTCGGACAGCCGCCCCACCGCGGCAACTGTTACGCCGTCGAAGTGGCCGGCGGCGGGGCGGGCCCGAACCTCCTCGAATAGGCCGACCGGACGAGGGCGAGGTCGGAAGGCAGAAGACCGGCCGCCTCACAGCCGGCGACGATCAGCCCGGCCTCCTCGACAAGCACCCCGGTGCGATCAGGGAGCCCGGAGGATGCGAGCGTCTCCCTGACCAGGTCGATGGCCTCGATGAGGTAGATGCAGACCGTCGGTTGGCCTGCTGCCGCCCGGCGTGTCTCGTCGAAGGTGAGCCGCACGAGGTCGTCGTGCGTGGGCTGCTCCGGCAGGATCAGCGTGCGCCCGTCGTCCCCCTCGCGCCGCATCGGGGGTGGGTCGCGCCGGAGGAACTCGGCCAGCACCGCGGCGGAGTGGAAAATCGAGTCCTGCGCCGTCGTCGGGTCGTTGATGCCGGGCGAGAGGGCCTTCAGTGCGACGTCGGCGAGCTGGCGGAGCCCGTAGGAGGGATCGTGTTGCATGGTCCGGGTGTCACCCACGGTGACGAACGCCAGGATCTTCTGCGTGGCCTCTTCCACATCGGTCGGCGCCGGCGACAAGGTGCACAGCGGCGCGCCGGCGATGGCGTAGCGGCCCGCATAGGTCTCCAGGCGCATGATGCCGCCTTCCGGCACGTGCCGAAGCAAGGCGTCGGCGTCGAACTGTTGCACCCAACCGCTCCGGCCGAACCGGATAACGCAACCCGGCGGCACCGGGGCCTCGAGCGGGTCGGCCGGGCGTGGACCGGGTTCGGCCAGGGCCCACTCGTGCCGGGCGTGTTCCACGGACTCCCGGCGGACCCGCTCGCGGATCTCACTGACGTCCATGGCATGGGCGCTGTGGTTGATGAAGGCGACCACGGCGAGGATGGTGGAGATGCCGAGGACGACGGCCACCGCCACCGACAGGTTGGGGATCACGGGGGTCCCGCTCTGTTCCAGCGCCGACCGCACCGACCGGAGCACGATCAGGCAGTAGGTGAAGGTGCCCACCACCATGGCCATCACCCGTTTGTTGAACGGGTCGCGGAACAGCGTGTGCACCACGCGGGGCGAGTACTGGCTCGACGCCAGTTGGATGATGAGCAGGGAGATCGAGAACGCGATGCCGGCGAAGGTGATGGTGGCGCCGGCGATGGTGCTCAGCAGGGTCCGGGCGCTCTGCACCGTCGACGTCAGCCCGAGAGGCAGGTTGGACCCTCCCTGGTCGATCCGGCTGTCGACGGCGAGGCCCAGCGTTCCGAGGACCACGGCGACCAGCACGGCGGTCATGGGGACGAAGAACAGGCTCGATCGCAGCCGCTCATTCAGCGCGCTCAGGCGTAGTCGCATCCCGCATCCTCTCAGCCGGAGTGGTCAGGCCGCCTTTGGGGCCCGCTGGCGAGCCCGGAGGAGGACGACCGAGCCGACGGCGGCGGCGAGCGACGACGCCACCAGCACGCCGAGCTTGGCCGCGTCCTGGAGCGCGCCGGTCGGGAAGGCGAGCTCGGAGATGAACAGCGAGACGGTGAAGCCGATACCGGCCACCGCGGCGATGCCTGCGAACATCGGCCACGTCGCCCCGTCCGGCAGGCGCCCGATCCCGGTTCGCACAGCCAGCCAGGCTGCCGCGGTGATCCCGACGAACTTGCCGACCACCAGCCCGAGCACCACGCCAGTCGTGACCGCCAGCGCGCCGTCGGTCTCGAACGCGTCGGACCTGAGGGCGACCCCGGCGTTGGCGAGCGCGAAGAGCGGCACCACGACGAACGTCGTCCAGGGGTGCAGCAGGTGCTCGAGACGCTCGACGGGCGAGACCGACGTCTTGGCCAGTCGGGTCATGACGTCGAGGTCGGCGGGACTGGGGTCGTCGGCCAGGTCACCCCCCCACCGGCGGGCCACGGCGGCAGGGGTGAGCGCCGTGGCCGGGTGTTGAGGGGCGAGAAGGCCCAGCACCACACCGGCGATCGTGGCGTGTACGCCGGATGCCTGGGTAGCCAGTCATACGCCCGTGCCCAGCAGCACGTACGGCGGCATCCACACGATCCCCGCCCGCCGGAGCCCGAGCATGCCGGCGACCAGCGCGACAGCGAGGAGGAGGAAGCTTGGCTGGAGATCCCGGGCGTAGAACACGGCGATCACGACGATGGCGCCGATGTCGTCGACGATGGCGAGCGTCAGGAGGAACAACTTGAGCGACGGTGGCACCCTTGATTCGAGCAGGGCGACGACGCCGACGGCGAAGGCGATGTCGGTGGCCATGGGGATGCCCCAGCCCTTCGCTCCGGCACCCCCGGCGTTGACGAGCAGGAACAGCAGCGCGGGCACCGCCATGCCCCCGGCCGCGGCGATCGCCGGCATGGCCGCCGTGCGCGGGTCGCGGAGGTCGCCACGCACGAGCTCACGCTTGATCTCGAGCCCGACGACGAAGAAGAACAGCGCCATCAGCGCGTCGTTGACCCAGTGCCGGAGGTCCTCGGCCAGCACGAAGCGACCGACATGCACAGAAAGATCGGTGGCCCACAGCGTCCGGTACGCCCGCCAGGGGGAGTTGGCCCACACGACGGCCACGACCGCGGCGCCGAGCAGTACGAGGCCGCCGGCCGCCTCCGTGCCGATGAACTGCTGCACGACTCTCGGGACGCGACGCCCCGGCAGGGCGGCGACGGGCCCGGACGCGACCATCTGATCGTGCTCGTCGCCGTCGGGTGTCGTGTGCGGCATGCGGGGGCCTTCCTGGACGGGCGGACTGGGTGCCCCCGGCCGGGCACACCGTCAAACCGGCGCCGCCTCGACAGTGTGGCCGATCACGACCGGGCCCGGGTGCGGCCCGCGGCGGCCGGTCGCGGGCGCCGGCCGTGGCTGGGCGACGCGTACGATCGCCGATCATCCCGGCGCACCAGCATGACGACTGAGCCGGGGCCACGCCCTGGCCGGCCGTCCGAACAGCAGGGCCCGTGGACCTGGCGCCCGTTCCGGAGCCTCGCCGGGGTGCAGTTCCTCCATGCTGCGGGGGACGCCATCGTCACCGTCGCCCTGGCGAACACGCTGTTCTTCGCGCTACCTCTGGGCGAGGCACGGGACAGGGTCGGTCTGTACCTCGCCCTCACGATGGCCCCGTTCGCCGTCCTGTCGCCCCTGGTCGGGCCGTGGCTGGACCGCCGCCCGGGCACCTACCGGACCGCCATCGTCCTCGCCGCGGCGGGCCGGGCCCTCCTGGCCTTCTTCCTCATCACCCGGACCGCGGGGCTGGCGCTGTACCCGCTGGCGTTCGGCCTGCTCGTGCTGTCCCGGGTCCACGGGGTGAGCCGGAGCGCGCTCGTTCCCGACGTCCTACCGCCCGGGAAGCCGCCGAAGTGGGCGAACGCCCGGCTCTCCGTGCTCTCTGTCCTGGGGGCGACGGCCGGCGCCGGCGTGGCCGCCGGGGCCACCCGCATCGACGGCTCCGGCCTGGCGTTGGGGGGCGCCGTCGCCGTCTTCAGCGCTGCGCTGGTGCCGGGAGTCCGTCTGCCCCGGGCCACGGCGGTCGCGGGACCGCGGGTCACCGGCCCCCGCTACCGCGAGCTCCTCAGCTCCCGCCTGCTGGCGGGAGGGGTGGCCATGGGCGCCAGCCGGGCGACGGTGGGCTTCCTCACCTTCCTGCTGGCGTTCCTGCTACGGGCCGATGGTGTGCAGGGGCGGGGCTTCGTCGGCGTCATCGCAGCCGCCGGCGCCGGCGGCCTGGCCGGGGCGGTGATGGCGCCGGTGGTGCGGGGCGTGGTGCGGGAGCCGTTCCTGCTGCTCGGCAGCCTGGTCGCGGTGGTTGCGGCCGCCCTCTGGGCCGGCGAATCGTTCGACCTGGTCCGGGCCACAGTGGTCGCGGGGGTGGTCGGGGCCGCAACCGGCGCTGGTCGGCTCGCATTCGACGGTCTGCTACAGCGCGACGCGCCGTCCAGCCTTCGTGGCCGCACCTTCGCCCGGTACGAGACCATCTTCCAGCTGTGCTGGGTGTGCGGCGCCCGGCCGCCCGCTGACCAACGAACTGCGGTGGCTCCCCCGGCGCCGGCCGATCAGGCCGACGTGTACTGGTCGGCCGAGACCGCCGCAGCGTAGGAGCCGGCGCCGAGGAGGGCGCCGGCGGGCATCTCCCCGTCGCCGC
>JALYYN010000442.1 GCA_030946525.1 Actinomycetota bacterium
GGAGCCGGCCGGGGCTTGGGCGGCGAGCAGGTCGAGGGCCGCCAGGCGGTGGCCGAGCTGCTGTCCGCCCGCCGCCGCCCGGTCATCGACGTGTGGATGTCGCAGGACCTGTCCCCGGCGCCCGTCCTGGACCGCATCGAGGTCCTGGCCGAGGGCCAGCGGGTACCGGTGCGCCGGGTCAGCCGGGCCCGGCTGGAGGCCGAGGCCACCAGCGAGGCTCCCCAGGGCGTGCTGGCCCACGCCCGCCCGCTGCCCGAGGCCGAGCTCGACGACCTGTGCCGGTCGTCGGCGCCGGACGGGGCGCCCCCCTTCCTGCTGGCCCTGGACGGCGTCACCGACCCCCAGAACCTGGGGACCCTCCTGCGCAGTGCCGAGGCCGCGGGGGCGACCGGCGCCGTACTGGCCCGCCACCGCGCCGCCCACGTCACCGCGACCGTGGCCAAGGCCGCAGCCGGCGCGGTCGAGCGGGTGCCGATGGCGGTGGTGGCGGGCATGCCCGCAGGGCTGTTGCGGGCCAAGGAGCTGGGCTGTTGGGTCGTGGGGCTGGCCGAGGAGGCCGGGCAGTCCCTGTTCGACCTGCCGGTCGCCGACCAGGCCGTGGTGGTCGTCGTGGGCGCCGAGGGTGCGGGGCTGGCTCGTCTGACCCGGGCCCGTTGCGACCTCCTGGTCGGCATCCCCATGCGGGGCGCGCTGCCCTCGCTCAACGTCGGCGCCGCCGGGGCCCTGGCCCTCTTCGAGGTGAGCCGCCGGCGTCGCCATTGATCGCCCGGGCTCGGTGCGGCCAACTTTTCGTTGACACAGGGCGTTCATCTGGCTACAAAGTGGCGTCTCGCTCTAGTCACTTTCCACTTACCGGCCGCCAGCCCACCCGGTCGTCGCCGTCGTTGCAGCAGTAGCCAGGAGCCCGGATGCAGACCAGTGTTGTGAGGCCCACCGCCGTCACCTCGGACCTGGCGGACGAGGAGCTGGTGAGCCTGTTCCACCAGGGCGACCTGGCCGCCCTCGACCTGCTCCTGGCCCGCTACCGGCGCTTCGCCCGCGCCAAGGCCCGGGGGTACTTCCTGGCCGGCGGGGACACCGACGACATCGAGCAGGAAGGCATGATCGGCCTGTTCAAGGCCATCCGCGACTTCCGCCACGACCGCGAGTCGTCCTTCCGGGCCTTCGCCGAGCTGTGCGTCACCCGCCAGATCATCACCGCCATCAAGACGGCCTGTCGCCAGAAGCACCAGCCCCTGAACCGTTACGTCTCCCTCTGGGGCCTGCGCCTGATCGACGACCCCTCCTCCGAGCGCCTGGTCGAGGAGCTGTTCGACCAGCAGATGCCCGACCCCGCCGACGAGGTGGTGTCGCTGGAGGGCCAGGACGCCATGCGGGCCGCGCTGGTCGGCCTGCTCTCCACCCTCGAGGTCGACGTGCTCCGCCTCCATCTCGACGGCTGGTCGTACCAGGAGATCGGGATCCGCCTCGACCGCCACGTGAAGGCGGTCGACAATGCCCTGCAGCGCATCAAGCGCAAGCTCGAAGCCCATCTCGGCGCCGGGCCCCCGGCGGCCCAGCGGATTCCGGCCGCCTGAGCCGCCTGCTCGTCGGGTGGAGCCGCCTGCTCGTCGGAGTAGAGCCGGTGGTCGGATTCGAACCGACGGCCTGACGATTACAAGTCGCCTGCGCTACCGGACTGCGCCACACCGGCGTCGCTCCTACGGTAGCCCGGCGCCGGGCCCCGGCCGTCGCCGACGGGGGTGCTTGACCTGCCGCCCCGATAGGGGCAGCCTGGCGCGGATGCCCCTCACCGAGCGCGACCAGGCGATCCTCGATTTCGAGCGGACCTGGTGGACCGAGCCGGGTACGAAGGCGGCCGCCATCCACGCCCGTTTCGGCCTTTCCTCCACCCGCTACTACCGCCTGCTCGGAGATCTGGTGGGCTCGGCCGATGCCGCCGCCTACGACCCGCTGGTGGTCCGCCGCCTGCGCAAGCTGCGGAGCAGCCGTCGACGTGCCCGCATCGAGGGGTCGGCGGCGGGCCAGCCGCCGGGCCGGTGACGCCGCAGGGCCCGGCGCGACCGGGAAGGGCCGGTGGCGGCCGAGGAGGGTCGCCCAAACGGGGCCCGACCGGCGCGGCGGCGCCCACGGCGGGCGCCGGGGCGCGGGGGGCCATGCTGCTCGCCGTCGCCGTCATCCTCGGTGTCGTCCTCCTGCAGAAGTACGACACGGGGATCGACCCGGGCGGGGCCACGGCCGCGGTGGGCGCGCAGAGCACCACCTCCACGACCCGCAAGCTGACCCTCACGACCGTCGGGGCCAGCACGACCACCACCATCCGGGCCCGGGCCAAGGCCGACGTGAAGGTGGTCGTGGCCAACGGCGCCCGGGTCTCCGGCCTGGCCGGCACCGTGACCACCACGCTGAAGAACGCGGGGTACACCCCGCTGCCGGCCGCCGACGCCACCGGCAGCGCCACGGTCGACAAGACCAGCATCCAGTACGCCGACGGCTACGAGGCCGAGGCCCGCGATGTGGCGGCCGCGCTGGGCCAGCCCCCGACCGTCGTGGCCAAGCTGAGCCCGACGGTGCCGGTGGCCGCCGCCGACCTCAGCGCCGCCAACGTCGCCGTCGTCCTCGGCACCGATTTCGTGAGCACGACGAGCTCGACCCCCGGCGCCAGTAGCACGACCAGCACCACGAAGCGCTAGCGCGCCCCGCTGCGGCGTGCCGCTCGCTCTAGCCCTTCTTGCCGGCCTCGTCGGGCAGGCGCCGGGTCTGCGAGCGGATTTCCACCGACATGGTGCCGGGCACCGGCTCCGCCCGCTGGCCCGGCTTGGGGCTCAGCGTCAGCCGGAACGTCCCCCTGGTCACCGAGGTCGACTCTTGCACCGAGCCGTCCGAAAGGGCCCGGGTGGCGGTGCTCTCGGTGGTCTCGGTGCCGTCCAGGGTAGCGGTGGCCTCGCCCACCTGGCTTCTCCCCGACTGCGGCACGGTGGTCTCGGCCTTGATCGACGCCACCTTCTGGCCGCCCGCCGTCGTCACCTTCACCAGCTGGCCCGATCCCCGCAGGCGCACCGGCGACCCACCCGCGGGGGTCGACGTGGCGTCGATCCTCCACTTCTCGCCGGGGGTGAGCGGCCGGTCGGGCGGGGCCGTGGCCGCTGCGGGCAGGAA
This sequence comes from Actinomycetota bacterium, assembly GCA_030946525.1. Classification (GTDB taxonomy): domain Bacteria; phylum Actinomycetota; class Acidimicrobiia; order Acidimicrobiales; family AC-14; genus CADCTB01. Next base: position 3,160 of record JALYYN010000442.1, read on the forward strand.
CTCGGGGAACCCGTCCGGGCCGAGGACGTCGGGCGGCAGGCCGTCGACCGCGTCGACGCCGGCCAGCTGCGCGCCGCGGTCGAAACGGACGAGGAACGTACGCTCCGGTGACCCGGCCCGCGTGAGCTGTACCTTGACCCGCACCGCGTCGGGGCCCGAGTCCAGCACCGTGTCGACCGACTGGAGCACGACCTCGTCGACCGACGTCTGCGGCGCGGCGTCGCCCAGGTTGGTCGTCGTCGTCGACTTCACCGTGATCTCGTAGCGGTAGACGGCGCCGGCGCCGGGGCGGAACCCGACCCGCACGGCCTGCTTGTCACAGCCGGTCAGGGCCGCCCCGGAGGCCAGCGCAGCGGCCAGGATGAGCGACGGTCCGCGCCGGCGCGCCGTCGGGAACAGGGGCACGGGAGGCAACAGTACCGGCGCGAGCGGGGCGCCGATAGGGTCTCTGCGAGTTGGCTTCCTCACCGACAGTCGCCGAGTTGGTGGCCCCGTTCCGGGCCGATCCCGCCGGCTCCGGGGTCTTCTCCGACTTCGACGGCACCCTGGCCGGCATCGTCGACGACCCGTCCGCCGCCGTACCCCACGAAGGTGTGGTCGACCTCCTGGGCCGCCTGGCCCGGCACTACGGGCGGGTCGGGGTCGTCTCGGGGCGGCCGGCGGCGTTCCTTCTGGCCCATCTCGGCGGCAATGGGCTGTACCTCTCGGGCCTCTACGGGCTCGAGTCCGTCTCGGAGGACGGGGAGGTCGGCGTGCTCCCCGAGGCCGAGCGGTGGCGCCCGGTGGTGGAGGAGGTGGCGGGCCGGGCCGAGAGCGAGCTGGGGCCCGGGGTGACCGTGGAGCGCAAGGGTCTGTCGGTCACCGTCCACTACCGGACCCACGCGGCGCGGCAGGACGCGGTCGGGGCGTGGGCCGGGCGGGAGGCGGAAGCCACCGGCCTGATCGCCGACGCGGCCCGCATGTCCTACGAGCTGCGGCCGCCGGTGCGGCGCGACAAGGGCGACGTGCTGACCGAGGCCGGCACCGGCCGGCGCCAGGTCTGCTTCCTGGGCGACGACCGGGGCGACCTCTCCGCCTTCGACGCCCTCGACCGGCTGGCCACCGCCGGCGCGTGGGTGGTGCGGGTGGCGGTCACCAGCCCCGAGGCGCCCGAGGAGCTGCTGGCCCGCGCCGACCTGGTCGTCGACGGCCCCGAGGGCTCCCTCAGCTTCCTGGGCGCCCTGCTGTAGCCGACCGCTTCTTCGGCGGGTCGGGAAGGCCGGGCGCCGAGCCCGCCTCCCGGAGCAGGTCGTCGAACCAGTCCCGTGGCACCCGCGACCGGGCCGCCTTGGCCAGCTCCCCGGCGTGGGTCGCCCGCTCGGCCGCCCCCATGGTCAGCGCCATGGCCAGCACGTCGGCGGTGCCGGACACGTCGAAGGGATTGACTTCGAGCGCCGTCCCCCCGAGCTCCTCCCACGCCCCCGCCTCCCGGCTCAGGGCCAGGACGCCGTCGTTGCCGTTGAGGACGGCGCCCTCCTTGGCCACCAGGTTGAGCCCGTCACGGATGGGATTGACCAGCAGGACGTCGTAGCGGGTGAGGGCGGCGATCGAGCGGGGGAAGTTGTCGGACGTGTCCAGCAGGATCGGTGTCCATCCCGGTGTGGCCCACCGGTCGTTCACGACCCGGGCCAGCGACTCGACCTCCTGTCGGTACGCCAGGTACTCGGGCAGGCCCTCGCGGGAGGGGTAGACGCAGGCGAGGAAGATCACCCGGCCCCGCCACTCGGCGCGGGTCTGCAGCAGGTCGTCGAAGGCCCAGAAGCCCCGGAGGATGTTCTTGGACGGCTCGATGCGGTCGACCCGGACGATGAGGGCCCGGTCGCCCCTGGCCTCGTCGATCCACGCCTGCTCCCGCTTGCAGTCGTCGGCGGCGGCCAGGTCGGCGATGTCCTCGTGGTGCGGCGCCAGCGGGGAGACGAACGTGGCCGGCGTGAAGCCGAGGGTCTCGGTGCAGCACGCCTCGAAGTTGGCCGCCCACCGCCGGGCGTGGAACCCGCACGACGCATGGCTGCCCAGCCCGACCAGCAGTTCCTCGGCGACGTCCGACGGGAGCACCCGCAGGGCGCCCGGCTCGCAGAACGGGATGTGGCTGAAATGGAGGGCGCGCAGGTCCCGGCGCTCCTGGGCCAGCCAGGTGCCGACCAGGGCCAGGTGGTAGTCCTGGACGAGCACGATGGCCCCCTCGGGCGCTTCGTCGATGACCGCACGGGCGAAGGCGTGGTTGACCGACCGGTAGGCGTCCCACGCCTCCCGCCAGCGCCGGTCGAGCCGGGGACGGCGCGACAGGTCGAACAGCCCGTGGTGCAGGAACCACAGCGTGCCGTTCGACACCACGTCGTAGGCCATCTGGTACTCGTCGGGGTCGATGGCGAGCGAGCGGAACTTGAAGCCCTCGGCGTCGATGACCCCCTCGGCCGCGGCCTGGACGTCGGCCTCGGTGGCCGCCGCCGCCATCCAGGTCGCCCCGATGTCGCGGACCAGCGGGCCCAGGCTCGACACCAGGCCCCCGCCGCCCCGCTTCGCCACCAGTCCGCGGTCGTCCCCGAAGGAGAACGACACCGGGCCGCGGTTGGAGACGACGAGTACCGGTGGAGTGTCCTCGCCCATTGCGGTCAACATAATCCGAGTGCTGATCGCCGCCGCCCCCGACAAGTTCCGTGGCACCGCCACCGCCGCCGAGGTGGCCGCAGCCGTCGCCCGTGCCGCCTCGGCCGCCGGTGCGATGTGCGACGTGGCCCCGGTGGCCGACGGAGGCGAGGGCACCCTCGAGGTGCTCGGCGGCTCGGTCCGCCACACGACGGTGCGGGGCCCGCTGGGTGAGCCGGTCAACGCGGAGTGGCGGATGCGGGGCGACGAGGCGGTGGTGGAAACGGCCCGGGCGTCGGGCCTCACCCTGGCCGGTGGACCGGAGGGCAACGACCCCCTGCGGGCGACCACGTCAGGAACGGGCGAGCTGGTCGCGGGCGCCATCGACGCCGGTGCCCGGCGGGTGGTCGTGGGCGTCGGGGGCTCGGCCACGACCGACGGCGGGCTGGCCGCGCTCACCGCCCTCGCTCCCCGCCGCCGGCTGCACGCCGGCATCGAAGTGGTCGTGGCCTGCGATGTCGAGACCCTGTTCGTCGACGCCGCCGAGGTCTTCGCGCCCCAGAAGGGCGCCACCCCGGCCCAGGTCGCCCTGCTGCGCCGCCGCCTCGAGCGACTGGTGCAGGTCTACCTTCGCGACTACGGGGTAGACGTGTCGACCCTCCCGGGCTCGGGCGCCGGCGGCGGGCTGGCCGGCGGCCTGGCTGCCGGGGGCGCGGTGCTGGTACCCGGCTTCGACGTGGTGGCCGAGGACTTGTCGCTGGCCGAGCGGATCGCCGCCGCCGACCTCGTCGTCACCGGCGAGGGACTGCTCGACGCCGAGTCCTTCGCCGGCAAGGCGGTCGGCGGGGTGCTGCGCCTGGCCGCGGCGGCCGGCGTCCCTGCGCTGGTCGTCGCCGGCGACGTGGTCGCCGGGGAGCTGCCCGCACTGCCGCCCTCCGTGGAGGTGGTATCGCTCGTCGCCCGCTTCGGCGCCGGGCGGGCCCTGGCCGACGTGGCCGGCTGCGTCGAGGAGGTCGTCAGAACCCATCTGCTCAGCGCCCCGGCGTGACGTATCATGGGCCCGTCATCCAGAGCGGTAGAGGGACCGGGCCCGCAGAAACCGCGACAACCAGCCGTCACCGAGGTTCGGGGGCGACCAGGTGCCAATGCCCGGAGCGATGAGGAGGACTTTCATGTCGTCAGGGC
>JALYYN010000477.1 GCA_030946525.1 Actinomycetota bacterium
CGCCCGCCACGCCGCCTCGCCGTCCCAGTCAGGCGGCCCGGCGACGGTGGCGAACACGTCGGCGTCGAGCGGCGACGACAGGTACCCCTCGATCATGTTGACCGAGCGGGCCACGCAGATCGCCGGCGGGGTCCGGCCGGTGGCTGCGCCGGCCAGGAAGCGCGCCACCGCCTGGTCGAGGGCCCGGGGGATCTGGCGGAAGCGCTCGACGAGCATCGTCGCCGCACCGGCGTCGGGGGCGGACATGACCGGGACGGACTGGATCAGCCCGATGTGGAAGCCGGTCATCTGGTCGGACTGGAGCTCCACCAGCCGGCGGTCGATGGCCGCCACCGCGTCACTCAGCTCGGCCTCCAGCTCCCCGCTGGTCACGACGTCCTCCCCACTCAGGTCGGCGCGTTCGATGGCGCCGAGCCGGTCGAGGATCGACGTCCACCGCACGCGCTGGGCGGCCTCGGCCGTCTCCGACAGGTCTTCGAGGCGGTCGTCGAAGCGGTGGTCGCCGAGGAGCGTCGCCGTGGTCGGGCTCGACTCGAGCAGCGCCTCCCAGTACTCCTCCGCCAGCTCCTGCAGTCGATCGTCAGCCACGAGGACCGACGCTATCGGCGGGACCGGCGGTTCCTGCTCAAGTTCACCGCCAAACCGGTCGATTCCTCACCTGGGAGGTCGGACATGCACGCAGAGGTAGCTGATCGTCTGGTGATCCATGGTGCGAAGGTCGGCCAGCCCGACCGCGTCGGTGAGATCGTCGAGGTGGTGCCCAGCCACGGCCCGCAACGGTACCGGGTGCGCTGGAGCGACGGCCACGAGAGCATCTACTCACCGGGCGCCGGCGCCGAGGTCGACCCGCAGGCCAGGGACAGGGCGGAGTGGGCGGCGCAGGTCGCACGACGACGCGCCCAGTCGGCGGCACGACGACGGGGCTTCACGGCCGGCGTCGGCCGCGAGGCCTCGCTCGCCCAGGAGAAGCTCGAACACGGCCGGGAGCAGGACGCGTCCTAGCCGGGTGCGCTACTGACCCCTCGACGTGGGGTCGACACCGGCGAAGGTCAGGAAGTCGACCATTCGGAAGTCACCCGTCACCGCCCCTGCACGGGTGGGCAGGGTGGGCCGCCAGCCGGGGGCGGCGTTGAGGTAGGAGTCCCGGTCGAGCTGAAGGAGGCCGAGGAGGACCTCGGCGACGATCCGGCCGCCCACCGGCCCCAGGTGCAGGCCGCCCGCGGCCAGCTCCGCCTCCCGCAGGACGTAGAACCACAGCGGCGAACTGGCATCAAGGCCCAGCCCGTAGCCGGCGAGCTCGGGGAGGTCGCCGGGCGTGAGCGGGGCCATGCCCATCGCCCGGGCGATGGCCTGTCCGGAAGGCATCGACCACGTGACGTGGCGGAGCAGGTTGCGCTGCGGCAGCACGGTGGGCAGGTTGCGGGCGGCGATGGTGCTCAGGGGCAGGTTGAACAGCGGCGTGGAGAGCTTGGTGTCGATCATCTTGTTGGGCTTGACGTTCCCGTCACCGAAGTCGAAGAACGTCTGCCAACCGATGAACCGCCGGGGCGCCCGATAGCCTCCGACCAGGTCGGCCGGGTCGGGACCGTTCTCCAGCGCCGGGTCGAAGATGAGGCCGAAGAACGGAGTACCGCCTGCGTCGCCCGCCAGGTTCGCCCGGTAGGAGGGGCGAACCATGCTGTGGCCGAAGCGGTAGGCCGCGCCCTGGAACTCCACCGGCATGGCCGGGGCCTTGTCGGGGCGGAAGAAGCGCCGGCCGTTCCGGACGACGTCGTCGACCATCGCCTGGCCGACGAAAAGCGGCAGGAACTCATGGACGAGCATCCACTGGTAGTGCCAGGTGGTGAGCTGGCGGGCGTCCTCGAAGTCGCGCTTCTTCGACTTGTCCTTCTTGCGCACGAGGTCGACGGCGCGGTTGTGGAACTTGATGAACGCGCACTGCAGGCCGGCGATGATGAGGTTCTCGTCGTTGCGGGGGTCGGCGATGATCGCCGTCATGTCGGCAGTGCGAGGGAGGTCCTCGAAGCGGCCACCGCTCTCGATCCGCAGCTTCGCCCTGTCGGCCGGGTCGTACAGGTGGGAGGAGACGACCGGCCCAGACCCGTAGACCGAGTCGAGGTCGAGCCGCGGCGTCCGCCCGTTGCTCGCCTGACCCGGCTCGGTCGGGACCCCCAGAGGCGAGCCGGAGTCGAAGGTGATGTCGTGATCGAAGAACTGCCCCACGAACGTCGTGCCCGCGGTGTGCGAGGGATTGTTGGGGTTGTCGGCGCTCAGCGCCGGGTCGGTGATGAGGTTCACCGGCCCGGCGGCCAGGTTGTCCTTGGCGTCGAGCGGCCCGCCGGGACGACCGAGGTCGAGGAGCGCGGCGGTGAGCGCCGGCGACGGGGTGGCAAACGGCGGCAACTGCGGGAACATCCGAGTGAACGATCCGGCGACGTCCGCGTCCGTCCGGCCACCGGACGCGCCCGGGGCGGCGAGCGCACCGCCCGCCTGCCCCGGGCCGAGGGTGAACGCAGACGCCGCGGCCCCGAATCCCAGGGTCTGCAGGAAGCGCCGCCGGTTCATAGGGCAACCGCCGGTGGGCTGCGCTTCTGCCATGTGATCCTCCCTTGTCGGGGAGATGAGTCGCCGACGCGAAGCACTGATACGCGCCACGTCGCCCCTCTCCGCCGTGGTCCGTCCCCCGCTCCGACATCTGCGGAGCCCGGTTGAGGAATCCTGACGGAGCCGACCATGGGCGTCAAGGGACATTCCGGCGGGCCCGTAGCCCCACCCCGTTGCGGGGAGGCTCAGCCCGGAGCGGGCGGGACCAGGCCCAGGTTGGCGTAGATGTCCCTCGTGGCCGTCGACCGGTTGAGGGTGTAGAAGTGCAGGCCGGGGGCGCCGGCGGCCAGGAGATCCCGGCACAGCTCGGTGGCCAGCTCCACACCGACCCGGCGCACGTCGGCGGGATCGTCGGCCACCGCCTCGACCCGGGCCACAATCTCGGGGGGGACCTCGCAGCCCGACAGCTGGGCCATGCGCTGGACGAGGGCCAGGCTGGTGACGGGCATGATCCCGGCGATCACCGGCTTGTGCATGCCGCGCCCGGCCAGGTCCTCGACCAGCGACTCGTAGTCTCGGAGCCGGAAGAAGAACTGGGTGATGGCGAAGTCGGCCAGCTCCATCTTGGCGGCCAGGTGGCGGCGGTCGAGGTCCCGGTTCCCGCCCGAGTTCGGATGGAGCTCGGGATGGGCGGCGACGCCGATGGAGAAGCCGCCGATGGCCCGAGCCAGCTCGACCAGCTCGATGGCATGGGTCAGCTCGGCGTTGCCGGCCTCCTGGGCGTCGGGCGGCGGGTCGCCCCCGAGGGCCAGCACGTTGTCGACGCCGGCCTTGCGCAGCTCGACGAGGATCTCGGCCAGCTCGAGGCGGCTGTGGACCACACAGGTGAGGTGGGCCATGGGGTTGAGCGTGGTGGTCTGGATCATGCCCGCCACCAGGTCGTGGGTGCGCTGGCGCGAGACCCGGCCACCCCGGTACGTCACCGACACGAACGCGGGGTCGAGCGGCTCCAGGTCGCGCAGGGTACGGACCAGCGTCGCCTGCTCGGCGTCGGTCTTGGGCGGGAAGAACTCGAACGAGAACGTGGTGCCCTCGTCGAGCAGCTGGGAGATCCGGGCCATGGGGCGCTAGCTTCTCGCAGCCCGGCGACGGGCGGCGCGAACCGCGTTGGCGAGCAGCAGTGACACCGTCGTGGGGCCCACGCCGCCGCGCCGGGGCGTGACCCAGCCGGCGACCTCGCCGACCGCCTCGTCGACGTCGGAGACGATCCGCCGGCCCTCCCACGTGAGCCCCGCGCCGACCACCGCCGCGCCGGGGCGGACGTGATCGGGCCCGATCATGTTCGGCACGCCGGCTCCGCCGACCACGATGTCGGCCCGGCGGGTGTACTCGGCCCAGTCGGGCACTCCCGTGTGCACGACGGTCACGGCCGCGTTGGCGCCGGGACGCTTCTGGGAGAGCAGGAGGGACAGCGGCCGGCCGATGGTCGGGCCGCGGCCGACGATCACCACGTTGCGGCCCTCCACCGGGACGCCGTAGTGGGCGAGCATGGCCATGATCCCCGCCGGGGTGCAGGCCAGCGGGGCGTCGGTGACCCCCAGCGCCAGCAGGCCGAGGTTGGTCGGGTGCAGCCCGTCGGCGTCCTTGGCCGGGTCGACGGCGGCGATCGCCGCGTTGTAGTCCTGGCCCCCGGGGAACGGGTTCTGGACGAGGAACGCGTCGACCGCTGGGTCGGCGTTCAGCTCCCGGACGGCGGCGACGATCTCCTCCTGAGAGGCGTCGGCCGGGAGCCGCCGGTCCGCCGAGTGGATCCCCACCGCCGCGCAGGCCTCGTGCTTCTTGCGGATGTAGCCGGCGCTGGCCGGGTCGTCGCCGACGAGGAGGGTGCCCAGCCCGACGGTCACGCCCTCGCCGGCGAGCTCGGCCACCCCGTCGGCCACCCCGGCCATCACCGCGTCCGCCACGGGCGCACCGTGCATGACCACCGCGCTCGCGGTCAATGGCGGAACTGGCGCTCGCCGGTCAGGACCATGGCGATGCCGTGCTCGTCGGCCGCGTCGATCAACTCCTGGTCGTGCATGGCGCCGCCCGGCTGGATGACCACCACGGCCCCGGCGGCCACGGCGACGTCGAGGCCGTCGCGGAAGGGGTAGAACGCGTCCGTGGCGCAGGCGCCACCCTTGGCCCGGCCCGCGGCCTTGCGGGCGGCGATCTCCCCGGCGTCGACCCGGCTCTGCTGGCCGGCGCCGATGCCGACGCCCTGGCCGCCCGCCACCAGCACCACCGCATTGGACTTGGTGTAGGCGGCCAGCCGCCAGGCCAGCTCGGTGTCGGCCCACTGCCCGGCCGTCGGGGCGACCTTGGTGACGACCCGCCAGGCGGCCCGGCCGGCGGCGAAGCGATAAGGCTCCTGGACCAGGAACCCGCCGCTGATCTGGCGGACGTGCAGCCCGTCCTCGCCGGGCGGCGTGGCCTGCAATAGCCGGGTGTTCTTGCGCCTGCCGACGAGGGCCTCGATGGTCCCGGGTGCGTATGCGGGCGCGATCACCACGTCGGCCTGGGCGGCGGCGACCATGGCGGCGGCCGTGGCCTCGTCGATCGGGCGGTTCAGGGCGACGATGCCGCCGAAGGCCGACTTCTCGTCGCACTCGTAGGCCAGCCGGTACGCCGTGGCGAGGTCGCCGGCGACGGCCGCCCCGCACGGGTTGGCGTGCTTGATGATGGCGACGGCCGGGCCATCCCCGAGGTCCCCGCTCAGGGGGCCGCTCGGACCCCCGCTCAGGGGGCCGCTCGGGCCCAGGCCCAGGTCGTGGACGAGCTGCCAGGCGGCGGCGGCGTCGAACAGGTTCAGGTACGACAGCGGCAGGCCGGCGTGCTGGACGACGTCGTCCCACCAGCTGTGGGTCCCGAGCCGGCGGTAGCGGGCGCCCTGCTGGTGAGGGTTCTCGCCGTAGCGGAGGCCCTCGGCTCGCTCCAGGTTCAGTTGGAGCGTCGCCGGCAGCGCGCTGTCGCCCACGTCGGGACCGGCGCCCTCGCCGTCGAACCAGGTGACGATGGCGGCGTCGTAGGCGGCGGTGTGGGCGAAGGCGGCCCGGGCCAGGCGGCGGCGGGTGGCGTGGCCGAGCAGACCGTCACGCGCCAGCTCGTCGAGGACGTCGGGGTACTCGGCGGGGTCGACCACCACTCCGACGTGGGCGTGGTTCTTGGCCGCGGCGCGGACCATGGTGGGGCCGCCTATGTCGATCATCTCGATGGAGGGCTTGGAGGTGAACGGGTAGAGGTTGCAGACCACCAGGCCGATGGCGGCGATGTTCCGGGCCACCAGGTCGGCCAGGTGCTCGGGACGGTCGCGGTCGGCCAGGATGCCGCCGTGGATGGCCGGGTGGAGGGTCTTCACCCGGCCGCCCAGCATCTCCGGGATCCCTGTCACCTCTTCCACCGGCGTCACCGCGATGCCGGCCTCGGTCAGGGCTGTGGCCGTGCCGCCGCTGGAGACCAGCTCCCAACCCAGGCCCGACAGCCCCCGGGCCAGGTCGACCAGTCCGGTCTTGTCGTAGACGGAGAGGAGCGCCCTCACGAGACGAACCGGCGGATCGTCTCGGGGTACAGGCGGTGCTCGACCGCCTTGATCCGTTCGTGCAGGGACTCGGCCGTGTCGTCGTCGAGGACGACCACCGCCTCCTGGGCGAGGATCGGGCCGCTGTCGACCTCGAGGGTGGCGACGTGGACGGTGCAACCGGTGACCTTCACGCCCGCGGCCAGGGCCTCGGGGACGGCGTGGGCACCGCGGAAGGCCGGGAGCAGGGAGGGGTGGGTGTTCAGCACCCGACCGTCATAGGCGTCGAACATCGGCTTGTCCAGGATGGTCATGAATCCGGCCATCACCACCACGTCCACGTCGTGGGCCGAGAGGGCGTCGACGACGTCGTGGGTGAAGGCCAGGCGGTCGGCCCGGCGGGCGACCACTGTGGCCGGCACGCCCGCGGCCCCGGCCACGGCCGTCGCCCCGCAGGGCCGGTCCACGACCACGATCACCACCGGGATGCCGGCCCGCAGAATGGCCTCCAGGTTGCTGCCTCCTCCCGAGGCGAGCACTCCGATGCGCATCACAGGGCACCGTATCGCCCTTTCGCGAGGTCGCAGTTCGTGCGATTCTGGAGGCGACCGGCACGGAGGGGCGTGATGTTCAGCAGCTTGACCCGCGGCGAGAAGGTGGTCGTGCGCGCCGGCGCGCTGCTGATCATCGACCTCCTGTTCTTCCCGTGGCACCGGGTGCCGCCCGGCCTGACCAGGACGGGCGTCCAGACCCCCAACTCGCTGCAGGGCACCATCGCCTTCCTGCTGGCGGTGGCCATGGTCGCCCAGATCCTCATGGCCCGGTCCAGCTCGTCCCCGCCCAACCCCACGCTCGTCCGCCTGCAGCCGGTGGCCGGCATGGCCGTGGTCGCCGCCCTGGCGTGGAAGCTGACGCTGGCGGCGATCTACCTGTCGGTGGGCGCCTACCTGGGCGTGGCCCTCGCCCTCGGCGTGGCGTACGGCGGCCTGCTGGTGGGCAAGGAGGTCGGCTTCCGCTGACGCTCGGCCCGGTGAAAGCGACTCAGGACCGGTAGGCGGCCGCGAGGTCCTTGCACACCACGCACACCGGCAGGCGGCTGGGATCGGCGTGGGGGTGGAACAGCGTCCCGCACAGGGCCTTCACCGCTCGACCCTGCTTCCGGGCCGCGCTGAGCTCGTCGTTGCGGGCGTAGTGGGCGAGGTCGTCGTCATCACCGTCGACCTCCGGTCGCACTGTGTTGCCGTGGACCTCCGGTCGCACCATGTCACCGCCGACCTCCGGTCGCACTGTGTCGGGGGCGGTCTCGCTCATGGCCCCAGTGTCGCGTACCGCCGCATCCCGGTCAGGGGCTGACGGTCTCCAGGCCGGGCGGGTCGTCGCCCGTCTTCGCCTTCCACGCCGCCGCCGCGCCGCGCTGGGCCACCAGGCGGGTGACGGCCAGGGCCACGCCCGACGCCGTCGCCCAGGCGATGGCCTCGGACCACGCCGTCCCGGGTGCAGCCGGGTTGGTCGGCGGGTCGCCGCCCCTCGTGCGGCGCCACCCGGCCCGCAGCGCGCTCCGCGTCGCTGCGCCCGCGGCCATGCCGCTCAGGGTACCCAAGACCTTCCACACGATCCGTCGATCGGCCACAACGGTGTTCTCCCCTGATTGCCGTCCCCGGAACCGCGGGTATGCCTTCGACATGAGCAACGCCGAGCCACCCCTTCCGGGTCGGGACCTCGCCGACGACGAGCCCGACCTCCTCACCGACGACGAGCTCGAGCAGGCCGCGCCGGTCCTCCCCGACATGGAGACCGACCCGGCGCCGATCATGCATGCGGTGCCGCCGGGTCCCGAGACGCCGGTGTCCCCACTTCACGAGGCGGGGGAGTCGGTCCCGGTCGACACCCTCGAGGAAATGGCCGATGCCGTCGAGGAGGGCCGCCTGCCCGACTAACGGCCCGGCGTCTCCCGCAGCCGGATCCAGCGGTACCCGTAGCCGGCCAGCTCGACGCCGGTGAGTTCCGGCGGCACGGGCTCGTAGGCCCGGTCGGCGAACACCTCGACCGGATCGCCGTCCTGGTCGGGCTGGATGCCGAGGTCGACGGTCCGACGTTGGCCGGCCAGGTTGGTCACCGACAGCATGACGCCGCCCGGCGCGTCGTACCGCAGGGCCAGCACCGAAGCCTCGCCGGTGTCGACGGCGGTGCAGGCGCCCACGCCGAACTCCGGGCACTCCCGCAGGGTGTGGAGCATGCGCTCCATCCAGTGGAGCAGGGAGGCCGGGTCCCGGCGTTGGGCGGCCACGTTGACCGACGGGTAGCCGAAGTCGCCGTCGGCGATCACCCTCCGGCAGACCCGCCTGGCCGGCGCGGTCGAGAAACCGCCGTTGGCGCCGTCGCTCCACTGCATGGGCGTGCGTATGGCCTCCCGCTCCTTGAGCGACAGGTCGTCGCCCATGCCGATCTCCTCGCCATAGCGCAGGACCGGCGTCCCGGGCAGGGTGAACTGCAGGCTGTAGGCCATCTCTATCCGGCGCCGGTCGTTGCCCAGCATCGGTGCCAGCCGGCGGCGGATGCCCCGGCCGTAGAGCTGGTGGATCGGCTCCGGACCGAAGGCCTCGAAGCAGTCGGCCCGCTCCCGGTCGCTCAGCCGGCCGAGGTCGACCTCGTCGTGGTTGCGGAGGAAGGTGGCCCACTGGCAGGTGTCGGGAATGGCGGGCGCCGCCTCCAGGGCGGACACGATCGGCCCGGCGTCGCCGCGGGCCAGGGCCAGGAACAGCCGCTGGTTCATGAGGAAGTTGAACAGCATCGGCAGCCGGTCGCCCTCGCCGAAGTACTGGACCAGCTCCTCGCGCTCCACGTTGGCCTCGGCCAGGATCAACGCGTCGCCGCGCCGCCACGACAGCTGCTCGCGGAACTCCTGCAGGTAGCCGAACTCCTTGCGGGGCTGGGGCTCGTTGGGCCGGGTCAGCTCGATCACGAACGGCGCGGCGTCCATCCGGAAGCCGCTGACCCCGAGCTGCAGCCAGAAGGCCATGATCTTGCGGACCTCGGCCCGCACCGCCGGGTTCTCCATGTTGAGGTCGGGCTGGAAGTCGTAGAAGCGGTGGTAGTACCAGGCCTCGGCTCCCTTGTCCCAGGTCCAGGTCTCCGTCTGCTCGCCCGGGAAGACCATGCCCTGCCGGCGGTCGGAAGGCTCCTCCTTCGACCAGAGGTAGAAGTCGCGATAGGGCGACTTGGGGTCGGTGCGGGCGGCCTGGAACCAAGGGTGCTGGTCGGAGGTGTGGTTGACGACCAGGTCGATGATGACCCGCAGCCCGCGGTTGTCGGCCTGGTGGACCATCTCGACGAAGTCGCCCAGGGTGCCCAGGCGGGGGTCGACGCCGTAGAAGTCGGCCACGTCGTAGCCGTCGTCGCGATTCGGGGTGGGGTGGACGGGGTTGAGCCAGACGCAGGTCACGCCCAGGCGGGCCAGGTAGTCCAGCCGGGAGGTGAGCCCGGCGAGGTCGCCGACGCCGTCGCCGTCGGAGTCCTGAAACGTGTCGACGTCGAGGCAGTAGACGACGGCCTGCTTGTACCACCGCTCGTGCATGGAGTGTTCCTACCCGGGCGGGCGCAGGACGACCGCCGACGTCCCGGCAAGACGACCGGCCCACCGGCCGCCCTCGCCCCGGCCGTCGGTGGTGAGGTCCACCGTCCAGCCCTCGCTCGGCCAGGCCGCGTCCTCTTCGCCGAAGTTCGCCCCGACGCGCCGGGCGCCGGCGCCACCGGGCTCGCCGCGCTCGTAGGCCAGGACACCCGCAGGTGCGTCGAGGCGGCGCCAGGCCCCACCGTGGAGGGCGGGCGTCGCCCGGCGCAGGGCCAGCAGCCGCCGGTACAGGTTGAGGATCGACCGCGGATCACCGGCCTGGGCGGCGGCGTTGCGCGTTTCCGCCTCGGGGGGCCACGGGAGCCACGGCTCGCCGGCCCAACCGTGGCCCGGCTTCCCGTCCCACGGGATTGGCGCCCGGCAGCCGTCCCGGCCGCCGGGGTCCACGACCGCCTCGGGGGGAATCTCGGCGTCGAGCAGGCCGAGCTCCTCCCCCGCGTACAGGAACGGCGTGCCCCGCAGGGTCAGCAGGACCAGCGCGGCGACGCGTGCCCGGGCCTCGGAACCGCCGTGGCGGCTGCGGTGGCGGGGGGTGTCGTGGTTGGAGAGCACCCACACGGGCCACGCGCCCGTCGGGGTGAGCGCAGCCTCGGACTCGGCGATCAGCTCCCCCCAGCGCGACGCATCCCAGGGCGCGTGGAGGAGCGAGAAGTCGAAGACCATGTGCAGCTCGTCGCCGTCGCCGTAGTAGGGCGCGAGCAGGGCGGCGGAACCGAGGTTGACCTCGCCGACCATCACCCGCTCGCCGGGGTACGAGTCGAGTACCCGCCGGATGCCCCGGATCAGCGGGTGGGCGGCCGGGTGGTTGTG
>JALYYN010000482.1 GCA_030946525.1 Actinomycetota bacterium
GGCGGCCTCCTCCCGACCGTTGGCGCGGTCGATCTGCGGGTGTGAAAGGAGGACGCTATTGGGGACCCGACTGGAACGCACAGGGCCGGCTTTGCCGGCCCGGCCCCGATGTACTGCCACCTCGGCCCGCGCTTCATGCGAGTGAGCTCAGACCGCCCCCAGGGACCACCGACGCGTGCTCACCGCGGCGCTCAGCGGCGGTCTGAGGTCACTCGCTAAGGCTAGTGGTCGAGGTCGAGCGCCGTGGGCACTGACGGGTTACTCCTCGCGCTGAAGACGTAGACGGCGCAGAAGAGCGCACGCGCCAGCGGAAGCCGCTCCACGAGCGGCTCAAAACGCTTGGCGGCCCGGGCCAGCCAATCCGGGCAAAACATCGGGACCAGCCCGGCGAAGGTGTGCCGCGCCAGCGTCCCACCGCGCTCGCTGACCCAGCGGTCGAGTTGCCTCGGTGCGTAGGACTTCTCTCCGTGCTCGACGTGGTAGCTCGAATAGCGCTCGAGGAGCTTGAGCACGGGGTTGTAGCCGTTCGGTTCGATGACGACCACCGTCGCAGCGACACGCAGCGCTTCACCGATGGCCAGCTCCGGATCGGTCATGTGGTGGAGTACGCCGCGAAGGTAGGCGACGTCGAAGCTGCTGTCCGGATGTGGAAGTGCGAACGCACTTCCCACGCTCAGGTGGATCGGACTGCCGTTCAGCTTCGATCGAGCGACCTGTACCGCGGCCTCGGCGGGGTCGAGGGCGACGACGAAGGCAGCACCGCCCTCCTTTGCAAGCTCGACCGTATAGGTGCCGTCGCCACAGCCGATGTCGATCACCCGTCGACCGTTCAAGTTCGCGAGCGCCAGGCTGGCGCTCGTGAGCCGTCGATTGGCCATGCGGCTGCTCAGGCGGGCGTTCGTGGTGTACAGGTAGCCGGCGTTGTCGAAGATGTCAGTCGAGAACGGAGCGACCGAGGGATCGATCTTCCGCTCCGTCATCCACCGACACCGTAGACGCCCCAAACTTCCCGGCTGCCGTTCAGCCATGCGGAGGTCTGGGCCAGACCGTCGTCAATCGTGGTCTGGGGCTTCCAGCCGAGTTCGGCTGCGATGCGGCTCGGGTCTGCGACCCAGCACGTGGTGTCCCACGACCGCCTCGGCATCGAACCCCAAGCCGGCTCGGCCCGAACCTTGAGCACGCGACGTGCCCGGGTGACGAGATCGCCGACCGTCGTCTGGACGCCGCTGCCGACGTTGTAGATGGCCCCAACATGGTCACCGGCCCGCTCGGCGGCAAGGACGAACGCAGCAGTGGCGTCGTCGACCCAGACGAAGTCACGAGCGACATCGGGGTCGACCAGGGGAGGCAACTGGTCACGAAGGGCGTTGACCACCAAGGCGGGTACAAGGCGACGAGGATCCTCGTACGGGCCGAAGACGGAATAGAGTCGAAGCGTCACAGCGGGAAATGCGTCGGCGCGGGCGGCCTGGCGGCAATACATCGTTGCTGCGGCCTTCGATACGGCGTAGGGGCTGTTCGGTTCGATCGCAGCCTCCTCGGACGGGGGTTGTTCCTTGAGACCGTATTCGGACGACGATCCGGCGTGGATGAACGCCGCGCAACCCACGTCCCGACATGCGTCCACCAGCCCGACCGTTCCGCTGACGTTGGTCGCCATCATCCGGCGTACGTCGGTTTGCCAGCTGTACGCGCCGTACGCAGCGAGGTGGAAAACCCAGGAGGGACGACAGTCGTCCACCAACTGCCGGACAGCCTCGTCCTGCAAGAGGTCGACCTCGACGAATCGAGCTGCGTGATCCAGGCCCGCCACTCTCCAGGGCTCACCTCCGGGCTGAAGGACGCCCGTCACCTGATGTCCGTCCCTGACGAGGCGACGGATCAGATTCGCCCCCACGAACCCGGCGGCCCCGGTGACGAGCACGGATGGCACGCCGTTCTGCGTGGTCGCCTGACTAGCAGCCATCGGGTGCGTCCGATCCCGACGGCGCGGCGACCCGGCCACCCGGCCGCCCCTTCGGCAACCGCGCTGTCGGAGGATTGAGTATTTCGTCCACGAGGTACGAAGGCCGGCTCTTGACCTCCTCGTAGATGTGCGCAAGATACGAGCCGATGATCGCCAGGCACAGGAACTGGATGCCGCCGAAGAACATGATCACGACGAGCAGGGTGGTGAATCCCTTGGGCGCTGAACTGGGCAGGGCGAGGCGCAATGCGACGATGGCGGTCATCGACACCATCGAGACGGCGACTGTAAGTAGTGCCACCCAGGTGATGAAGTCGAGCGGGGCGTAGGACAACGACAGGATCGCCCGCCGGGCCCACGCGAGGTTCTTCACGAGCGAGTTCGTCGACTGCCCGAACATTCGTGCAGGTCGAACGTACGGCACACCCGTCTGGCGGAAGCCCACCCAAGCTCGGAGGCCACGAAGGAACCGCTGCTTCTCGGGAAGCAGGTTCAGGGCGTCGACCACCCGGCGATCGAGCAGGCCGAAATCACCGGCATCGAGCGGGACGTTCACGTACGACGCCCGGCGGAACAGCCGGTAGAAGACCTTGTAGGCGATACGCATGCGGGCAGACGCCTCGCGACCCACTCGCTCCCCATACACGACGTCGTAGCCGGTGCGCCAGCGCTCGACGAACGTCGCTATGAGCTCGGGAGGATCTTGCAGGTCCCCGTCGAGCAGGACCACGGCGTCGCCGGTGGCGACCCTCATCCCACTCGTGAAGGCGCTCTGAGAGCCGAAGGCACGGGTGTGACTGATGACCGTAACCTTGGGGTCCACAGCGGCAATTTTGGATAGGACGTCTCGTGCATCGTCCGGGCTCCCGTCGTTGACGAAGATGATCTCGTAGTCGGTCCCGATCTCGTTGAACACGGCGGTCAAGCGGGCATGCATCGACGGGACCGAGGGTGCGTCTCGATAGCAGGCCACCACCGCACTGACGATGACGGGCCCGGGCCGGGTGGGCGTCCGCTCTTGCGCAGGGAGATCCGTCAACGGATCAGCCCGAGGGCGTCGATGGAGGCATCGGCAACGTGCCGACCGGTGAGGCGGTATTTCTCGTGGAGATAACCCTGGTCACCCGTGGCGCCGGTAGGGACGGTCGTTACGCCGCACCTCACCACTGGGCAACGCAACCCGAGCCCGGAGGCGACTTCTGCCACCAGCGAACCCAGGCCACCAATTGAATAGTGCGCCTCCAGCGTCACTGCCAGCCGGACCCCCCTGAGCAGGCTTGCGATGTCGTCGGACGGAATCGGAGCGATGCAGCCGGCCACCGCGACGGTTACCCCGATGCCCTGGTCCCGCAGCAGTTCGGCCGCGATGACCGCTTCGGCGGTGATGCCGCCGTACGTGAGGATGGCCACGTCGTCCCCGGTACCCAACAGTTCCAGGTGTCCGAGCCGAAACCGGCCGTCCAATCCTTCGATCGGGCCTGTTCCTTTGCCGAGGCGAAGATAGACCGGCCCTGCGGTGTGGGCTGTGGCCGCCATGGCGGTAGCCGTTTGCGCAGCATCGGCGGGGGCGACGACGGTAAGCTGCGGTTGCAGCCGCATGATACCCACGTCCTCGAGCGCAAAATGGGTCGCGCCATTGTGGCCGTAGTCGAACCCGCCGCCCACGCCCACCAGGTGGACGGGGACCTGATGGAGGACGGGGCCGTTCCGGAAGAACTCGTACGGCCTCATGGACGCGAAGGTCGCGATCGAGTAGACGTAGGGCCTGAACCCGGACGCAGCCAGCCCGGTAGCCAGGCCGACCATGTTCTGCTCGGCGACGCCGACGTTGAAGAACCGCTCAGGGAATCGCTCGGCGAAGGGCTCGAGGACGGTGTACCCGAGATCGCCGGTCAGCAGGACGATGGAGGCGTCATGATCGGCCAGCTCCGTCAACGCCTGGATGAACGCCTGCCTCACCTGACCGTCTCGGTGGTGGCTGCCAGGCTCTCGGCCAAGCTGAGCTCTTCCCGGGCCAGGGCGTACTCGTCGTCCGACATGGACCAGTAGTGCCAGTGGATCTTGCTCTCCATGTAGGACACACCCTTGCCGAAGACGGTCTTCGCAACGACCACATGGGGCGGGCCGTCGGTTGTGTCGAGCTCGTCGAGGGCGTCGGCCACGCCGTCGGGATCGTGGCCGTCGACGGACCGGGTGTCCCAACCGAAGGCCTGCCACCGTTCGGCGAGCGGCGAGATGTCGAGCACGTCTCGGGTGCGACCGAGCGCCTGCTGGCCGTTGTCATCAACGACCACGACGAGGTTCGAGAGCCGATGATGGGCCGCGAACATCACCGCTTCCCACACGGAGCCCTCGTTGCATTCTGCGTCGCTCATCAGCACGAAGACCCGATAGTCCGCGCCGCTCAGGCGAGATGCGAGCGCACAACCGGCGCCGAGGCTGAGGCCCTGACCGAGGGACCCAGTCGCGAACTCGACACCGGGGAGGAGATGGTCGGGGTGGCCGGACAGTCGGCTCCCGTTCGAGCAGTAATCCTCGACGCGATCCTCCTCGAGCAGTCCGGTCTGGTCAAGGGTGGCGTAGAGAGCCAGCGCGGCGTGGCCCTTCGAGAGGATGAACCGGTCACGACGGGGGTCCGCCAGGTCGGGAATGTGAAGCACCCGACCGTACAGGGCGGCGAGCAGGTCGGCGATCGAGAGGCAGCTCCCAATGTGGCCGACGTTCGCCCGCTTGGACTGCTCGATGATCGTCTGACGGATATCCGTCGCCATCCGTCGGAGATCGGTCATCCTGCCTTCGTCCTTGTCGTCGGGCACGCCCAGCGCGGGCAGGTTTCGCCGGGACGCAATTCTACACCGGTCGT
Organism: Actinomycetota bacterium; assembly: GCA_030946525.1. GTDB lineage: Bacteria > Actinomycetota > Acidimicrobiia > Acidimicrobiales > AC-14 > CADCTB01. The sequence goes on from JALYYN010000482.1 coordinate 4,830, forward strand.
CCCGCGCCACCCCAGGGCCGAAGCGAGCCGTCCTTGACCGCCTTCGCCGGCGCTCTCGAGCCTCGGCTCTGCCCGTCCTGTCGTTCGGCCCGGAGCTCGATCCTCCTTTCGGAGGCAAGGCTCGATGACGGCGCACTTGGCGCGTTCGCCTACTCCTCCCGGAAGGTGCCGGAGCTGATGCACCACCGCCTGCTCCAGTGCCTGGACTGCGATCTGGTCTATGCGAGCCCCGCCCCAAACCCTGAGGAGCTCGCGAAAGCCTACCGAGAGGCGAGCTTCGACAGTTCCGAGGAGGCCCGGTCCGCCAGCTTCACCTACGACCGCCTCGTACGACGTCTTGCCACCGGGCTCCCCCCCGTCGGCGGCGCGCTGGACATAGGAACTGGCGACGGCGCCTTCCTCGAGCGCCTCATGGCAGCTGGCTTCGACGATGTCGTCGGTATCGAGCCGTCAGCGGCGCCCATCGATGCCGCCGGGCCGGCTGCGCGCGAGCGGATCCAGGAGGGCTTCTTCGACCCAGGGCGATTCGAGGCGGGCCGGTTCCGACTCGTTACGGCCTTCCAGACCCTCGAACACGTCGCCGACCCCGGCGGGCTGTGCGTAGGAGCGAAGCAGGTGTTGTGTCGCGGGGGTGCCCTGCTGGTGGTCTGCCACGACCGGCGAGCCCTGATCAACAGATTGATGGGCCGTCGTTCACCGATCTTCGATGTGGAGCACCTTCAGCTCTTCAGCAAGGCGAGCCTGCGCTCGCTGCTCCAGCGAAGCGGTCTGAACGGCGTCCGTTGCATGACATTCAGCAACCGGTACCCGCTCCGGTACTGGGTTCGGCTGGCGCCGCTTCCGCCGGCGCCCAAGGCGGCACTGCTCGGTGCGCTGCGACGGATGCACCTCGCAGACATCCCCGTCACCCTTCCCGCTGGCAACATCGCCGCGATCGGCTATGCCGAGTGAGCTTCCCGCACCGCGTGAGGGCGGCCGTGATGTCGCTCGGTCGACACCCCTACCTCGCCGCGGCGCTATTGACGGGGGCGCTCGTGGTGTGGTTTTTCGCCCCTGTCATCCTACGGAACGAGACGTTCTCGACCGTCGAGAACCTGCAGGAGTTCTCGTACCCGTGGTTCAACCCAGCGTCCCCGCCAGTGCACCTGTATCCCCAGCTCGACCAGGCCAACTTCGTGCATCCCCGCCAGGAGTTCCTCGACCGGTCTCTAAAAGTCGAGCACCAAATTCCATTGTGGGATCCCTTGACCTTCGGTGGCCACCCCTTTTTCGCGGGTACCGGCAGCAGGCTTGCGTACCCACCACTGCTCCTCCTCTCGTTGTCCTTCAGCCCCTCCTGGACGCACGACCTCTACATTGCGCTTCACCTCTTCGTCGCGGAGGTCGCGGTCTTCGCCCTCATGCGAGAGCTGGAAGTGGGTATGGGCGGCGCGCTCCTCTCCAGCATGGCCTGGGCCTTTGGCTCGTACACGCTCGGATGGGTAATGCTCGAGATGTTCGCAGCGCCGGCCGCTCTATTGCCGCTGGCGCTCCTCTGCGCCCGGAGGTGGTACGACCGCGATTCCTGGCCGGCGCTTCTGACCGGAGCGCTCGTACTCGGTTTGCTCTTCCTCGGTACAAGCGTTGAGAACGCCCTCTTCTGCTTCCTGTGCGTGGGCGGGTACCTCGCCTGCCTCGTTCTGACCCGGCTCATCCGAAGGTGGTCAGCACTCAGCACCCGCAGCCGCGTCGCCCTTCTCGCAGCGCCGGCCGTGTTCATGGCCGGCGCCGCGTCGGTGGCGGCGATCGGGATCCTGCCCTTCCTCGATCTCAACGCCAGTTCGGAGCGGGCAGGGACAGCGATGTACTCGCGGGCGCTCTCTGTCGTGCCGTGGAAGACCTTCCGCTACCTCTTCACGCCACCGCCGGTGCTCACCGATCCGTTCAAGGCGACGAGCATCTTGATTCGCGGCCAGGTCTTCGTCGGTCTGGCGGCCGCCCTGCTCGCCGTGATCGGCCTGTTCGTCCGCCGCCCGGGGAGCGGATTGGGCAGGGGCCTGGTCGTCGGTCTGTTCCTCTTCACCGTTGGGACCCCCGTCACATGGCTGGCCCTTCGGGTCGTACCTCAACTTGGCGCACTCAATGGCTTCGGGCGGGCCCTCTTCCTCTTCGACCTCGGCGTCGCCGTGCTAGCCGGTCTCGGACTGGATGCGGTCCTGGGCGCCCTCCGGAGGCGAACCCGCCGGGACGCTGGCCGTAAGCCCGCCCGCGCCTTGTTGATGCTTCCCGCACTGTTGACGGCCCTGTGCCTCGGTGCCACAGCGACGCAGCTGATCACATATGGGCGACGGGTCAACCCGCCGTTCCAGCCAAGGACGGACGCGGAGCTCTTTCCGTCGACGCCCGCGATCGATGCGGCCCGAGCCGTCATAGGTGATCGGCCGGGTCGGTCGCCGATACTTCCGGTGCGCCATCCCGGGGGGTATGCGGTCCTGTTCGGCACAGTGGGCATGGCCCTCGACCTGCCGACGGTCAGCGGGTATGAGCCCGTGGTTCCCGCTTCGGTGAGCAAGCTGTGGAGAGTCGTTGCCGGCGAGCCCCTCTCGTCGGTGCTCTCCAGGCCACTACCCGGAACGCTCTTGCTTGCCTTCGACACAAAAGTACGCACCGATCTCCTGGGCCGTACCGGTGTCGCAGCCGTGATGGGGCCTCCCGACTTGAACGCGGAGCCGGGCTGGGACCTGGACAGCCTCTCGGCGCGCGGACTTCGCCAGACGTACGGCGGTCCCGACGGGACCGTGCTCGAGGTGCTCGACCACCGTCCCCGGGCTGCGGTCGTGTCGGACGCGATATGGGCGGCGTCGCCGACGGAGGCCCTCGCGCGGTTCACCGATGCCTCCTTCGACGCAAGGCGTCAAGTGGTCCTGGAGGGCAGGCCGGTGGGCCTTGACGGCTCTGCTTCGACGGCCGTCACTCAGCCGGGAGCGCAGGGGATCGACTGGCGCATTGACTCGCCGAACCATTTGCGCCTTAATGTCACCTCCGAAAGGTCCGGTTGGTTGGTGCTGTTGGACGGGTGGGACCCGGGCTGGACCGCGAGGGTGAACGGTCGAACGACCGACGTACGACGAGCCAACTCCAACTTCCGGGCCGTGAAAGTGCCGGCTGGCTCCTCGACCGTCGATTTCACCTACCGGCCGAAGAGCATCCTTGTGGGCGCAGCCATCTCAATGGTCTCCATCGTGCTCATCCTCGCAGTCGTGATCTTCGGCGTCATCCGTCGCCGCCGCTCCACATCGCGCCGGGATCGCCAGCCCGTCTAGTAGCCGCCGATGCTCGACGACGGAGACCGGGGTCAGGACCGGGCCCGTCGCAGCCGACCGTGGACCGGGAGATCGGGACCGGGCCGGCGACTCCTGGCACAGCTTGAGTCGGTCCCTCCGCCGAACAGCTTGAGGCCACGATGTGGAAACCGGCGTCACGGAGTGGCGGCGATGGTCCTTCGCACCCGCAAACAGTCCCCGGGGCCGACGACCGTGAGCCCCGGCTGCCGCGCATGGTTCCCACGTAGCGCCGAGCATGTTGTGTTTACGGCGACTCACGTCGACCGACCGATCGGGAAGGCGCTCGGCGAGGGGATCGAGGACGGCGTAGCCCGCATCACGGGGAGCAGGACGATGCACTCGGCGTCTTCGCCGAGCTCGACGGGGCTCTTGACGAACGCCCGCCTCGGTGGCGCCTCGGTGGCCGGCTCTATAGTGGACGCCATGGAGGCGCCCGCGGTCACCACGTGCCCGTACGTATTCCGCCTCCGAACACGAAGGACCAGATAGTCGACGCCGCTCAAGCGGGAGGCGAGCGCCGCGCGAGCGCCGACACTGAGTCCGTGGCCCAGCGATCCCGTGGCGAGCTCGACCCCGGGCACGAGGCGGTCGGGAGGGCCGGACGGTCGGCTGCCATATGCGCAGTAGTCGGCGAGGCGATCCTCGGTCAGCAACGGACGGGCATCCAAGGCCGCACAGAGAGCGAATGCGGCGTGGCCCTCGGAGAGAATGAGGCGGTCTCGACGGGGGTCGGGGACGTGGAGCCGTGGGCTTTGGAGCGCAGCGGCCTCCTGCGCCGCCGGGCGACCGGGCTCCAGAACAGGCACCCCCTTCGCTGTTGGGCCCAGCTGGCGCCGTTGCCGGGGACGAGGACGGTCGTCCCGGGCGCGCTGCGTCGATCGGGCCTCCGACGCCTGGCCGTCACCTTTCCTGCCGGCTACATCGCCGCGGCCGGCGACGAGGAGTGATCGGCCTGCGCCGCCTGGGGTGCCACCCCTACCTGGTGGCCGCAGTGGTGATGGGAGCGCTCGTGGCACTCTTCTTTGCTCCCGTCATCCGCCGAAACGCCACCTTCTCCGCGGTGGAGAATCTGCAGCGGTATTCGTATCCCTGGGTCGATGCATCTGCCGCCGGAGGGGGTCAGCTCTATCCCCAGGTGGATCAGGCGGACTTCGTCCATCCCCGCCAGGTGCTTCTCGACCGGTCACTAAAGGTCGACGGTCAGCTACCGCTTTGGGACCCGACCACGTTCGGTGGCCATCCCTTCTTTGCCGGCACGGGCAGTCGGCTCGCCTACCCTCCGCTGCTGCTGCTGTCGCTCGTCTTCAGTCCCTCGTGGACGCACGACCTCTACGTCGCCCTCCATCTCGTCGCTGCGGGACTGGCGGTGTTCGCCTTGATGCGTGAATTCCGGGTGGGCCGGGAGGGTGCGCTTCTTGCCGGCGTGGCATGGGCGTTCGGCTCCTACACGCTTGGTTGGATCATGCTGGAGATGTTTGCGGCGCCGGCGGTCTTTCTGCCACTGGCGCTACTGTGCGCCCGCCGTTGGTACGACCGCGGCTCGGCGGGCTCGCTCCTTGCCGGAGCGCTCATGCTCGGCCTCCTCTTTCTCGGCACCAGCGTGGAGAACGCCCTCTTCTCCTTCCTGTGCGTGGGCGTGTACATCGTCTGCCTCGCCATGGCGCGGCTCCGTCAACGGTGGTCGACGCTGACGACCGCCGGTCGGCTGGCGGTGGGCGGTGGGCCGGCCCTCTTCATGCTCGCGGCAGCCGCGGTCGCTGCCGTCGGCATTCTGCCGTTCCTGGAACTGAGCCGCACATCGGAGCGGGCCGCGACCGCCCATTTCACGCGGGCAGCCTCCGAGGTGCCCCTGAGCAGCTTCCGCTACCTCCTTACCCCGCCTCCGGTGCTGTCCGACATCTTCCAAGCAACGCTCGTACTGATTCGGTCCCAGGTCTTCATGGGTTCCGCGGCCGCTCTCCTTGCCACGGTCGGCTTCTTCCGCCGGCGAGCGGGCGGTGGGCTCGGAAGAGGGCTGGTCATCCTTCTGTTCCTGTTCACGATCGGGACGCCGATGACTTCATTGGCACTGCGGGTCGTGCCTCAGCTCGATGCCTTGAACGGCTTCGGGCGGTCTCTCTTTCTGTTCGACCTAGGCGTGGCGGTACTGGCGGGGTTGGGCCTCGACGCGTTGATCAATGTGCTCCGGACGCGTTCGCAGCAGGGTAGGGACGACGGTCGGGGGGGTCGAGGCCGGGCCGTGGTGCCCGGTCTGGTGACGGTGGTCCTCGTCGGCCTCACGGCGGCGCAGTTGCTCTCCTACGGCCGGCGGGTCAACCCCCCCTTCGAGACCCGATCCGGCCTGTTCCCGTCCACCCCGGCAACCGACGCAGTCCACGCGCTCATCGGCGACGGGCCGGGACGCTCGCCGATCGTGCCGGCTAGCCATTTCGGCGGGCTCCCGGTGTTCGTCGGCACCTCAGCCATGGCTGTCGATGTGCCGACCGTCAGCGGGTACGAGCCGGTGGTTCCGGCGACGGCGAGCCGTCTGTGGCGGGTGGTCGGCGGCGAATCCGTGGAGTCGGTGTTGGCGACTCCAATCAAGGGAACCTTCGTGCTCGACTTCAACACGAAGGGATTGCGGTCCGACCTGCTCGGCAGGACCGGGGTGGCCGCGGTCATGGGCCCCCCGGACATCAACGCCGATCCGGGCTGGAATCTGGACAATCTTGCCGCTCGGGGCCTACGCCAGACCTACGCCGGTCCCGACGGAACCCTCCTCGAGGTGCTCGGCCATCGGCCGCGAGCAGCCGTCGTTCCGCAGGCCGCGTGGGTTTCGTCGCCCGCCGAGGCTCTCGAGCTGTTCACCAGCGCCTCATTCGACGCCAGTCGAGAAGTCGTTCTCGAAGGCCGGCGAGGGGCGCCGGGGAATGGGGGGGAAGGTCGGGCGGATCCTGTGGCCGGGCGAGGCGACGTGGCGTGGCGCACCGACTCGCCGAACAGCCTGAGCCTCGACGTCGTGTCGGATGAGCCTGGTTGGTTGGTCCTCCTCGACGGGTGGGATCCGGGCTGGCACGCCACGGTGAACGGGCGGTCGGTCGACGTGCGGCGGGCCGACTACAACTTCCGGGCCGTCGCCGTGCCGGCCGGCGCCTCGACCGTGCACTTCACCTACCGCCCGACGAGCGTCCTGGTCGGAGCGGCCATATCGGTGGCGTCGACTGCGCTCATAGCCGCCGTATTGGTCACCACGACGGTCCGCCGACGTAGGGCACGGCGTCGCTCGGGAGGAGCAAGTCGCTGGCGCCGTCGTCCGGCGGCGGGGGCGAGCCCGTGATAGGGGGCGGGCCGCATTGACAGAGAGCGCACTCGGTCATAACCGGCAACTGTGTCGCAACGGGGGTCAAGATCGTCGGCCGGCTCACCTCTGGGCCCCGACGACTCGGTGGTCAAGCCTTGTTCGCCGAGCCGATAGGTCGCATGCTCGAGATGTTTCTCGGCCCCGGCGGCGTTCCGTCCCTGACGCCGCTGTGCGCCCGTCCCAAGGTGCGGTCCGCGACTCGTGAGGTCTTGTTGGTGCTGAGCCGTGCTCACTGCCGGCTCCGTCCGGCCGAGGGCTTCCTAGCCGGTCGACTCCTCGACCACCGATACCGGAATGAGCACGGGGCCGTCGCCGCCGACCCGGCGGACCGGGCGCTCGGGACGGGGGAGGCGGGGCAGGCGCTTCCGCCACGCCTTGACGATCCCGAGGCGCCAGGCGATCCAGCCCGACCATCCCGGGATCATGGAGAAGTCCATGATCCGCAGGTGGTCGAAGAGCCTCTTGCACAGGTAGACGGTGCGCAGCGCCAGGCCCAGTCGGGGGTACATCTTCTGGGGGGCGGCGCTCGATTCCACCCGGCGGAGCAGCCGGTCGAAGATCCAGCGCGGCGGCCGCCACAGGGCCAGGACGTGCAGGAGCAGGTTGCCGGCCCGGGGCGGGATGACCGCGTAGTTGGCCGAGATGTCGTCCAGGTCGACGCCCCGCTCCACGATCTGCTTGGCCAGCTCAGTGTTGGGGATGACCCGCAGTGAGTAGATGAACAGGATGAACGGCCTGGGCATCTTGTAGAGCAGCTCGAGGGTGTCGACCACGTCCTGGCGGGTCTCCACCGGGTTGTCGACGATGATGTCGTAGGCCGGGGGGATGTGATACTTCGGGGCGAACGAGGCGGCGACCGTGCCGGCCTCGAGGATGCGGTCGGGCGGCGTGGGCCGCTTGTAGAAGTCGAGGATGGCCTGGCTGCCGCTCTGGATGCCCATCCGGATGCGGTTCATGCCCGCCCAGGTCAGGATCTCGAACTTGTCCTGCTTCACGTAGTTCGGAATGACGCCGTAGACGGCGAAAGGCAGGTCGAGCTCGGCCTTCCACAGCTCGGCGAAGACCTCCAGCTCCTTGTACGTGATGGCCATGAAGCTGTCGTCGTTGAAGCTGACCTGGCTGATGTGGGGGAACCGCTCCCGCGCCGCCTTGACCTCGTCGACGACGTAGCGGGCCGTCGGGTGGCGGATCTTCTTGTATTTCGGGTCGTTGGCGATGAACTTGGTGTTGCCGCAGAAGCTGCAGTGGAACGGGCAGCCGATCGACCACAGCGTCTGGTACCCGAGGCCGTTGTTGTTCAGGTAGTCGGCCAGGGCGACGGGCCGGAACCCCTCGTCGCGGGAGTAGATCCGCTCGCCCTCCCCGTACTGCGGGAAGGGCATGGTCTCCATGTCCTCCGCGGTCATGAGGGGCAGGAAGTCGTTGCGGACCTCGTCGTGGTCGCCCTTCTTGAACCAGAAGTTGCGCAGGTCGCGGTAGTTGCGGCCGTCCTGCAACCGGTCGTAGAGCTCCTGGAAGGCGAACTCGCCCTCGCCGGTGCAGATGGCGTCGACGTCGGCGGTGATGGCGTCCTCGGGGTGGATGATGGGATGGATCCCGCCCCAGAGGATGAACGTCGACGGGTCGAGCTCCCGCACCCGCCCGATAATCTTGCGGGTCAGCTCCGAGTAGCCGGTCATCGAGGAGAACCCGACCAGGTCGGCGCCAGTCAGGCCGTGGGCGATCTCGTCGATGTCGGCGTCGCCCAGCTCGCCCTTGGAGCCGTAGGTGCCCTTTACGAAGTTCCGGATGCTGCGGTACCGCTGGGTCGACACGTAGTACGACTCGGTGTCCGGGTTGGCCCGCGCCACGTAGGCGGCGATCTTCCGGAACCCGTTGGCGGTGATCCCGTCTTCCAGGGACACCATCTTGATGCGCATCGAGGGACCTTTCGAACAGGCGCCAATGATCGCGGCCCGGGGCGGTCGCTACCCTCTCCTTACGCTAACAGTCGCCCACAGGGGCCTCGGACGGCGACCTTGGCACTCGCTAT
>JALYYN010000486.1 GCA_030946525.1 Actinomycetota bacterium
CCTCCACCAGGTCGCCGGTCGTGGCCAGCACGGCCAGGGCGGCGTCGGCCGCGGCCTGCGAGGCCAGGTCGGGGTTCACCGTGGTCGACACGCCGTCGCAGACCACGGCGAGGACCCGCCCGACCCCCTCGCGCCGCACGGCGAACGCGTCCTCGTTGCGGTGGTGCTTGCGGCCGCGGTCGGAAACCGCGGCCACCCCCGTCTGGGTCACCTCGCTGTGGTCGCGCTCCGCGGGCTGCTTCATGCCGCAGACGCCGCAGTACCCGTCGACGATCTGGGCGGCGTCGGCGCCACAGGAGACGCACGTCCGGCCGGGGGCCCGGACCGGGGCGGTGTCGTCACCAGGCTCCTCGGGATGGCCGGCGACCGGGACGGCCTCGGTGAAGGGCAGGTCCGCCCCGCACGCCTCGCAGAAGCGGTCGCCGGGCACGGCGGCGGCCCCGCATGCGGGGCACACCACCGATGTGGGGGCGCCTGTCACCGGGAGGACGTCATACGACGGTCAGTGGGCGCTCGTGGTTGGCCCGGTCGACGAGGGCGATGCGCTCGGCGGGATCGGAGGCCAGCCGGGCCCGCCGGCGCAGCGCCTCCTCCAGCGCCAGGCGCAGGCCCCGCTCGGTGAAGGGGCGGTCGCCCAGGGTTCGGGGCCCGCCGGTCGCCGGCACCCTCGCCCCCACCGCCCGCAGGGCGGCCTCGTACAGCTCCACCTCGACCTCCACCCGCCGGCGCTGGTCGAGGTCGGCGGCCGCGGCCAGGTGCTCGGCCGCCTCCTGGAACCGGGCCGACCCGATGAGCATGCGGACCGCCTCCACCTCGGCTTCGGAGCGGGCCCGGTGGGTGGCGGGGATGCGCTCGTAGGCGGCGAGCGCCCCGGCCACGTCGCCGGCCGCGGCGCGGCACCGGGCCAGCCCCTGGGCGGCGGCCACGTAATTGGGGTCGATGGTCACGACCGTCTCGTAGAGGGCGGCGGCCGCAGCGACCTCCCCGGCGCGCTCGGCGGTGATCGCCGCGGCCAGCTTGGGCGCCACCTCGCCCGGCACCTCGGACCGGCAGCGGTCGAAGGCGGCGGCGGCGTCGGGCAGGCGGCCGCCGGCCAGGGCGCCGACCCCGCGCAGCCAGACCGCCCGCCACTCCCAGGGGTCATCGGCCTCCACCCGGTCGAGCTGGGCGGCGGCGCCGGTAGGGTCGCCCGACTCGATGAGGGCGCGGGCCAGCCTCAGCCGCACCTCGACCGACTCCGCCACCGTGCCCGACGCCACCGCCCGGCGGATCTCGGTGATGGCGCTGTCGGGGGTCCCGGCCCCGAGGGCGGAGAGGAAGGCGGCGGACGGGTCGCCGGCGTCGACGGCGAGGGGCGGCACCGTCCCGTCGACCGGGGCAGGGCCGAAGACGGTCGACGGGACCACCTGGGGCTTGCCCGTCTCCCGGGCCACGACCTCCCGCAGCACGCCGATGGCCTGCTCCCCCAACTCCCCGACGGTCTGGAAGCGGTCGTCGGGCTGGGGGGCGGTGGCCTTCAGGAGGAGTCGGTGGAAGGAGTCGAACCGGGCCAGGGCGGGGTGGTCGGCGGGATCGGGCAGCGAGTGCTCGAACTGCTTCTGGTAGCCGCGGAAGTCCATGGTGAGGACGGCCAGGGTGCGGCCGATGGTGTAGACGTCGGACGGGACGGACGGGCCGTCGTCGGCGATCTCGGGGGCCTGGAAGCCGGCGGTCCCGTAGACGTCGGCGGAGGGGTCGTCGAGGCGCCGCACCGCGCCCATGTCGATGAGCTTCACCTGGTCGCCGACCTGGATGAGGTTGTCGGGCTTGAAGTCGCAGTACAGCAGGGCCCGACTGTGGAGGTAGGCGAAGGCGGGGACGATGGCGAGAATGAAGGCCAGGGCGTCCTCGACCGGCATGGGATCGGCCTTGCCGCCGTTGGCCGCCCGTCGCTGGGACAGCATCTGCTTCAGCGACCGGCCGCCGACGTACTCCATGACGATGTAGCCCGAGCCACGGTCGGTCACGAAGTTGAAGATCTCCACGATGTTGGGGTGCGACAGCTCGGCCAGGAACTGGCGCTCGGCCACCGCCACCCGCATGGCGGCCTCGTCGCCGGCGTCGAGCAGGCCTTTGAGCACCACCCACCGGTCGTTGACCGCCTTGTCCCGGGCCAGGTAGATCCAGCCCAGGCCGCCGTGGGCCAGGGCGCCGGCCACTTCGTACTGGCCGCCGATGATCTCCCCCCGCCGCAGCTTGGGCTCGAAGTCGAACCGGTGCCGGCACTGGCTGCACACGCCGGTGAGGCGTCCGTGAGGGGCGTCGGCGCGGGCCCGGCCGACCGGCGCCCCGCAGTTCGAGCAGTAGCGCTTGTCCTCCGACACGGTCGGGTCGGCGAGGACCACGGTGGCCGGGTCGACGACGGGCGCGGGCGACACGTCGACCAGCCCGGCGCCGATCCCGCCCGTGCGCCGGCTGGTCGTGCGGGCCGAGCTGCCCGATCGCCGGGTGCCGTGGGCCCGCGCCGAGCCGGTGGTGAGGGTGCCCATCGTGCCTCCCGCGCCAGGCACGGCGGGCCGTGGTGCGGGTGGCGAAGGCGCTGGGCGGGACGCCGCAGCGGGCGCCTTGTGCGGTATCGCCCTCTTCACCGGCACGGGCGTGGCCGCCTTGGTCCCGCAGGTGTCGCAGTAGCCGTCGGGCGCGATCGTCCCCGTGCAACCGGGTTGGGTGCAACGCACCGGGCTCACCGGACCCCCCTGACCACGGCGTTCACCGCCGCGCCATAGTCGCGCACCAGGGTCTCGGCGGCGGCCAGGTCGCACGGGGCGCTGTACAGGAGGTCTTTGGCGGCGGCGTGCAGGCGGGCCAGATGGCCGTCCTCGTCGCCACCCGAGGCCGCCGCCTTGGCCCGGTAGGCGTCCAGCAGGCCACGCAGCTCGTTGCGACGGGCGAGCGGGGCGGCGTTGGCCGCCGCCGCAGTCCGGGCGTCGGCCAGCATGGCGTCGGCCGCCTTGTGCCACCCGGTCAGCCCGGCGACCGCCTCCTCCTCG
>JALYYN010000512.1 GCA_030946525.1 Actinomycetota bacterium
GATGGCGGAGACGGGCCGGCCCGGCTGCACCGCCTCGATGCCGCGCATCATGGCCTCCCGGGTGATCTCGACGAGGCGACGGGACTCCTCGTCGACGTCGCCCACCAGGAAGGTGGCGTTGGTGTCGCCGTGGACACCGTCGAGGTAGATGGTGACGTCGAGGTTGACGATGTCGCCGTCGACGAGGGCCCGGTCGTCCGGGATGCCATGGCAGATCACCTCGTTGACCGAAGTGCAGAGCGACTTGGGGAAGCTGCGGTAGTTGAGGGGGCTCGGATAGCCACCCCGAACGATGCACTCGTCGTGCGCGAGGGCGTCGAGCTCGTCGGTCGTGATCCCGGGCCCGACCCGGGCGCCGACCGCGGCGAGCACCTCGGCGGCGGCCCGGCACGCCACGCGCATGCGCCGGATGACGTAGGGCGACCGGACCAGCGGCTCGGACGTCGACCCCGGCTGACCCGTGGCTGCGTAGTCCGGGCGCACGATGCCCCCGGGTACGGTCCGGGTGGGGCTCAGCCGGCCGGGACGGAGGGGGGCGTGCGACGCCTTGTGACAGCGCTTGTACTTCCGGCCGCTCCCGCACCAGCAGGCGTCGTTCGACTTGAGGTTGGCCGGGCTGATGCTGATCGCCACCCGTCCATCCTACGTCCCCGCCCGGCGTCTGTGACCTACGCTCCGGGCGTGCCCACGCTCATCGCCGGCCCTGTCCGGGTCGAGGCCGCCGGCAACAAGCCCAAGCTGATCGACGAGTACGTCGGTCGCCTGGCCAGCGGTCATGCGGCCGTCAGCGTCGCCCACATGCGCAGCCCCGCCGGATGGGTGGAGCCGGGCCAGACCCCGGAGTTCGACGAGTTCACCGTGGTCCTCTCCGGCCGGCTGCGGGTCACCGGCGCCGACGGGGAGCTCGACGTGGGCGCCGGCCAGGCCGTGCTGGTCGCCGCCGGCGAGTGGGTGCGGTACTCCACGCCCGACCCCGACGGTGCGGAGTACGTCGCCGTCTGCCTGCCCGCCTTCGCCCCGCAGCTGGCCCACCGGGACAGCGACTGACCGTCTCCCCGACCGCTCCGCCGGCGCCCGGTCGCCGGGCGTTCGTATCGCGCGCCGGGCTGGCTGTACTACTGGTGGGCGCCGGGACCCTCCACTTCGTCATCCCGCGCCCCTACCAGCGGATCGTCCCACGGTTCATCGGCCACGCGCCGTTCCTCGTGGCCGCCAGCGGCGTGGTCGAGCTGGCGGCGGGTGCCCTGGTCGCCGTGCCCCGGACGCGCCGGGTGGGCGCGTGCCTGGCCTTCGTCCTCTTCCTGGTCGTGTGGCCCGCCAACGTGCAGATGGCGATCGACGCCGGACGTCCCGACGGCGGGCTCTCGCCTCTGATCGCCTGGCTGCGGGTCCCCCTGCAGATCCCGCTCCTGGTCTGGGCGTGGCGCCAGAGCCGTCCCGCCCCCTGACCGACTGGGAAACCCTCCCGCGGGCCGCCTGAGGCGGCTCAGCCCCGGCCCGGCCTCCGCGTCCGGCGATGGGCCCAGCAGGGGTGGTGCCAGTGGCGCCGCAGGTCCGGCTCGGAAAGCGGGACGACGACCAGGTGACCGACGCCCTCGGCGATGTCCTGGTTGCAGCCCGGGCACAGGTACGCCTTGCGGGCCTGGTAGGGCTGCACGGGGCGCACCTCCAGTCCTTCCACGCCGGGGCGCTCATCCACGGGAGACGCCGGGCCGGACGAACTGGCGGGCGAGGAAGGCGTCCCACGCCCGGTCGGGCAGCACCCGCCGCAGGGCGTGGAGCAGGCGGGCCGAGGCGGTGACCGGATAGCGGGCACGGGGAGGATCGGCGGTGATGGCCTCGAGCACGATCTTGGCCACGTCGTCGGGCCCACCACCCAGGCGGGCGACCAGCCCCCGCTCGCACACCGTCCGGGTGGACGCCAGGACGGCGGCGCTGAAGGCCCGGTACGGGTCTCCGGCGGCATCGCCACCGGCGCCACTCCGGGGGTCGTCGCCCGGGGCCATGGTCGCCGCGGCCGCTCCGGAGAACCCGGTCCGGATGAAACCGGGCTCGATGAGGACGACGTCCACGCCGAAACCGGCGACCTCGAAGCGCAGGGCGTCGCTCAGCGCCTCCAGGGCGTACTTGGTGGCGTGGTAGTAGCCCCCGCCGGGGAAGGTGAGCCGCCCGCCCATGGAGCCGATGGTGACGACCTTGCCCCAGCGCTGGGCCCGCATCCCGGGCAGGACGAGCTGGGTCAGCAGGGTGGGCCCGAAGACGTTGGTCTCGAACTGACGGCGCACGGCGTCCATCGGCACCGTCTCCACCGGGCCGGACTGGCTGTAGCCCGCGTTGTTCACCAGCACCCCGACCGCGCCCGCCTCCGCCTCGACAACGAGGACCGCCGAGCGGACTGATTCCTCGTCCGTCACGTCCAGGGCCATGGTCCGGCACCCCAGCTCGGCCAGGTCGGTCAGGGTCTCCGGCCGCCGGGCCGTGGCGTAGACGGTGTACCCGGCCGACGCCAGCCGTGTCGCCGTGGCCCGGCCGATGCCGCCTGAGCACCCGGTGACGAGGACCGCCTTCGACACCGTGGTCATCGCTTCATGGTACCGGCTACGTCGGGGCGGCTCCCTTTACGCGCGGTCTGAGTAGAGTCTTCGTACATAACTCCAGGCCATCTTGCGTGCAGATCATGCCTAGCCGGATCGCATGTA
>JALYYN010000333.1 GCA_030946525.1 Actinomycetota bacterium
GAGATCACGATGCGTTGGAAGAGGTCGAGGTGGGTGCCGAGGGCGTGGGCCACGGCCGCCTTGATGGTGTCGGCATGGGACACGGCGACGATCGTCTCGCCGGGGTGGGCCCGCCGCAGCCGGTCGAGGGCGGAGACGATGCGGGTCTGCATCTCCACGAACGACTCCCCGCCCGGGAACCGGAACCCGCTCGGATAGGAGTGGACGATCTTCCACTCGGGCGACTTGGCCACGGTCTTGAGCTCCTGGCCCGTCCAGTCGCCGATGTCGGCCTCCAGCAGGCCCTTGTCCAGCTTGACCTTCATGCCCAGGGCGGCGGCGAGGGGGGCGGCTGTCTCCCGGGTCCGCTCCAGGGGCGACGCGTAGATGGCGCTGATCTTGGCGTCGGCCAGGCGCTCGGCGACGCCCCGGGCCTGGGCCTGTCCCGTCTCCGACAGGTGGAGGCCGGGGGCGCGGCCGGGCAGCAGCTTGCCGGTCGTCGGCGTCTGGCCGTGGCGGACGAGCAGGACGAGTGTCGGGCGCGGTCTCGCCGCGGTGCGGGGCATCGGTGCGGCCAAGTTACCCGCAACCCGCCGCGTACCCTCACGGTGTGGGCCCCCTCGACGACGTCGTCGCCGAAGTCGTGTCGTGCCGGGCCTGCCCCCGGCTGGTGGCGTGGCGGGAGCTGGTGGCGGTCGAGAAGCGGGCGGCGTACCGCGACGAGGCGTACTGGGGCCGTCCGGTGCCCGGCTTCGGCGACCCGGCCGCGTCGCTGCTGGTCGTCGGCCTGGCGCCTGCGGCCCACGGCGGGAACCGGACGGGCCGCGTCTTCACCGGCGACCGCTCGGGCGACTGGGTGTACCGGGCCCTGTGGCGGGCGGGTTTCGCCAACCAGCCGACCAGTGTGGCCCTCGACGACGGGCTGAAGCTGACCGGGGCGTGGGTGTCGGCCGTGGTCCGGTGCGCCCCGCCGGCCAACAAGCCCACCCCCCAGGAGCGGGACCGCTGCGTGCCCTACCTGGTGCGGGAGCTGGCCCTGCTGGCAGAGGTACGGGTCGTCGTCGCCCTCGGCCAGTTCGCATATGACGCCCTGTGCCGCCTGTTCACCGTGCGGCCCCGGCCGCGGTTCGGCCACGGCGTCGAGGTGGCTCTCCCCGGCGGGGTGACACTGCTCACGTCGTACCACCCGAGCCAGCAGAACACCTTCACCGGCACCCTCACCGAGCCCGCCTTCGACGCGGTGTTCTCCCGCGCCGCCGAACTGGTGACGCTCGGCGGCGCCTAATGCCCTTCGGCGTCACCGGTTCGGTCCAGGATCGCCTCGGCGTCGACGATCTCGTAGGCGTAGCCCTGCTCGGCGAGGAAGCGCTGGCGGCGGGCGGCGAACTCCTGGTCGTTGGTGTCCCGGGCCACCACGGTGAAGAACCGGGCCTGGCGACCGTCGCGCTTCGGGCGGAGGATGCGGCCCAGGCGCTGGGCCTCCTCCTGGCGGCTGCCGAAGGCGCCCGAGACCTGCACGGCCACCGAGGCTTCGGGCAGGTCGATGGAGAAGTTGGCCACCTTCGAGACGACCAGCAGCGGCTGCTCCCCGGTGCGGAACGCCTGGTAGAGCCGCTCGCGCTCCCGGGTGGGCGTCTTCCCGGTGATGAGCGGCGCGGCCAGGCGCTCGGCCAGGAGCTCGAGCTGGTCGATGTACTGGCCGATGACCAGGGTCGGCTCGCCCTTGCGCACAGCCTCCGCGCACAGGGCCTCGACGACGGCCAGCTTCGAGCGGGCGGTCGCCCCCACCCGGTAGCGCTCCTCGGCCTCGGCCAGGGCGTAGGACATCCGCTCCTCGTCGGTGAGCGTCACCCGGACCTCGATGCAGTGGGCCGGGGCGATCCAGCCCTGGGCCTCGATGTCGCGCCAGGGGGCGTCGTAGCGCTTGGGCCCGATGAGGCTGAAGACGTCGCCCTCCCGGCCGTCCTCCCGGACCAGGGTGGCGGTGAGGCCAAGCCGGCGGTGGCTCTGGATCTCCGCGGTCATCCGGAAGACCGGGGCGGGGAGGAGGTGGACCTCGTCGTAGATCACCAGGCCCCAGTCCTGGGAGGAGAACAGCTCCATGTGGGGGTAGGTCTCCCGCCGGCGGGTGGTGAGGATCTGGTAGGTGGCCAGGGTGACGGGGCGGATCTCCTTGCGCTCGCCGGAGTACTCGCCCACCTCGGCCTCGGTGAGGCTGGTGCGGGCCAGCAGCTCGGCCCGCCACTGCCGGGCGGCGACGGTGTTGGTGACCAGGATCAGCGTGTGGGCGCCGGCCCGGGCCATGGCGGCCAGCCCGACCAGGGTCTTGCCCGCGCCGCAGGGCAGGACGATGGCGCCGCTGCCGCCGTCGAAGAAGGCGTCCACCGCCTGGCGCTGGTAGGGCCGCAGGTCGAAGCCCTGGCCCTCGTGGAGGACGATGGGGTGAGCGGTGCCGTCGACGTAGCCGGCGAGGTCCTCGGCCGGCCACCCGGCCTTGAGCAGGGCCTGCTTCAGCCGGCCCCGCTCGCCCCGGGGCACCGAGACGGTGTCGTCGCTGATGCGGGGACCGACGAGGGGGGCCACCGCCTTGGCCCGCAGCACCTCGGTGAGCACGGCGAGGTCGGTGGTGCGCAGGACCAGGCCGTGCACCGGGTCGACCTCCAGGCGCAGGCGGCCGTAACGGCCCATGACCTCGGCCACGTCGACCAGCAGGGCCTGGGGGACGTTGTAGCGGGACCAGCGCAGGAGGGCGTCGACGACCTGCTCGGCGTCGTGGCCGGCGGCGCTGGCGTTCCACAGGCCGAGGGAGCTGAGGCGGTAGGTGTGGACGTGCTCGGGCGAGCGCTCCAGCTCGGCGAAAGGGGCGATGTCGGCCCGGCACGCCCCGGCGTCGGGATGGTCGACCTCCAGCAGCAGGGTCCGGTCCGACTGGACGATCAGGGGGCCGCCTGCGGTTGACGGAGAGTCGCTCATGCGCCCTCCCCTCGATTCTGGCTGCAGTTGAGCGCGCAGACGCGCGTAACTGCAGCCAGAACGGGGGTGGGGGCGACGGCGACGGCGACGGCGGAGCGGGCGGTGGGGGTGGGGGTGGGGGTGGGGGTCAGGGGAGGAGCTCCTCTTCGGCTTCGGTCAGGACGCGGACCCACTCGATGCGGTCGACGTGGAAGGTGCGCTCGTCGCCCCTCGGGAAGCAGGCGGCGTAGAGGGCACGACCCTCGATGTCGGTGGGCTCCACCGTCAGCTCCGTCGAGCGGCCGCCGTCGCCCACGTAGGACAGGCGGACGACCCAGTACTCCTCGCACGCCTCGCCCAGCAGGCCCCGGATCGCCCTCGGGTCCTTGGCGATGAGGGTGGGCCGGTCGATCTCCATCAGCCTGGGTTCCGGCATCAGCCCCGGCTCCGGGGTGCGGGCCGGCCGCATGGGCGGCGCCGTCGTCGGGGGGGCGGTGGTCGGGAGGGGCCGGCGGCGGAGAGCGGCCACGAGGGCGGTGATGTCGGGCGGGTCGCGGGTGGGCAGGGTCGGGAGGGACCGGACCGGGAGCCGGCGGGTGTCGGGTTGGGCGCGGAGCAGGGCGCCGTCGGGACCCTCCTGGGCGGGCAGGTAGCCGGCGGCCCGGAGGGTCGAGGTCACGGTGGTGGCGTCGAGGTCGGTGACGAGCACGGTGGGGGCGAGCCGGCGGAAGCGCAGGCGCGCGGTGCGGCGGCCGTCCAGCACTTCGGCGAGCAGGACGGGGTCGTCGCTGCGGAGGTAGCTGGTCACCGCCCCCACCCGGACGTTGCCGAAGCGCCGGCCGAGGTCGGCGACGAGGTAGGCGAGGGGCTGGGGCACGCCGCGGCTGGCGTGGCGCTCGAGGAAGGCGAGGACGTCGTCGCTGGTGCGCCCGGCGTCGAAGGCCCGGCGCAGGGAGGCCTCGCTGAAGCGGTACACCGTCGCCGCCCCCTTCGACTCGACGTCGGCCATGAGGTCGAGCTCGGACCGCAGTCCGGGGGACGGCTCGCCGGCGATCATGGCGGTGAGATCGGCCTGGACGACGAACTGCGACACGGTGGGCGGGGACAGGGCGGCCAGCGCGGCGACGGCGTCCTCGGTGCGGCCGGCGACTACGGCCCGGCCCGCGGTGGCGAGGGCGCCGAGGGCGGTGACGCCCAGCAGGTCGGCCTCCTCCAGCACCCAGGAGACCAGCATCCGCGCCGTCGCCGGCCCGCCGGCCCACACCGCGGGTCCGTCCCACTCGGCGACGTCGCGCACGCCGCCGGGATCGGGCGCCGTCCCGGGCGGGGCAGCCTCCAGGATGGCGAGGACCAGGCGCCGCCGCCGGGCAGCGTCGCGCTCGGGGGCCCGGTTGAGCAGGGGCGGAATCGGCTTCTCCTTGGTGCCGATGGCGCCGGCCAGGCTCAGGTGGAGGTCCGCCACCGCCCATCCGGCGGCCAGCCGGGCCCAGCGTGAGGGGGCGTCGAGGGCGGTCCACTCGTCGTACCCGGCGGTGGGCAGCACGCCGCCCGTGTGATTGTCGACCCGGACCAGGCCGGCGACGGCGGCCAGCTCGATGATGCGGGCGGTGTCGGCCTCGGTGCGGTCGATCTCCCTGGCCGCCTTGCGGACGTCCCGGATGCCGACGCCGCCGGCCTTGAGGATCGCCGGGGGCTCGGCCGCCCACCGGCCGAGGACGGCGGCCACGTCGGCCACGACCTGCAGCGCCCGCTCGGCTGCGATGCGGTCGACGGCGCCGGGATCGACGGACGCAGCGGCCGGATCGGGGCGGCGCAGGGCGTCGGGAGGGAAGATCCGGCCGCCCCGGAGGGCGATCGCCGGCTCGCGGGGCATGACCGCGGTGTAGTAGTCGACGATGCCGAGCATGCCGCGGTTGAACAGCCAGCCGGCGGGGGCGCGGTCGTCGGCGGCGTAGAGGCCGCCCCGCACGTTGACCAGCGGTCCCTCGTCCGCCACCCGGCGGGCCAGGTCTGCGGTGCCCGGCGGCCCGTGCTCGACCAACCGGGCGACCTCGACGGGGTCGGCCAGCACGGCGGTGATCGCGGCCACGGTGGCGGCCTTGGTGGGGGCGGGTGTGGCGCCCAGGCGCGCCGCCAGCTGGCTCAGCCCCGACACCGGTTGAGCGGCGAGCACCGACGCCAGGGGCGGTCCCAGGCGGGCGGGGTGGTCGAGCTGCGCCAGGGCGGGCA
>JALYYN010000550.1 GCA_030946525.1 Actinomycetota bacterium
GGCGGCCGCCAGGTCGCCAACGCCGCCCCCGCATCCGGTGGCGCCCCCGCCTACGACTACGGAGACGAGCCGTTCTAATGATGCAGTTGATCCTGCGGTCCGATGTGGACAACGTGGGCAAGAAGGGTGACGTCGTCGACGTGGCCGACGGTTTCGGCCGCAACTTCCTGGTGGCCAAGGGCTACGCCATCAAGGCCACGCCCGGCGCCATCGCCCAGGCCGCCGGCATGCGCCGGTCCCGCGCCGTCAAGGACGCCCGCGACCGTGAGTCGGCCGAGCAGGTGGCCCGGATCCTGGTCACCAAGGTCATCCGCATCGCCGGCCGGGCCGGCCCTGAGGGTCGCCTGTTCGGCTCCGTCACCACCGCCGACCTGGCCACTGCGGTCCAGGAGCAGGCCGGGGTGACCATCGAGCGTCGGCGGATCCACCTCGATGAGCCGATCAAGGCGGTCGGCACCCACGAGGTCCCGATCCGCCTCCACCCCGAGGTCGAGTTCCGCCTTCCCGTGGAGGTTGTCGCAGGGGGCAAGTAGTGTCGAACATGTGTTCGTCACTCCTCCCCGCTCTGCACAGCGCAATCCCCCGGTTGTTCCCCTAGCTACCAGCAGGCCCGGTCCGGCAGCCTGAGACCATGGCCCAGTCGATCGAAGACGCTCGGCGGCGCCAGAAGCCGGCGGCCGGTGCCGGGGCCCGGGTGCCCCCCCACAACATCCAGGCCGAGGAGTCCCTGCTCGGGGCCATGCTCCTCAGCCGCGACGCCATCGTGGCCTCGGTCGAGGTCCAGCTGTCGGCCGACGACTTCTACAAGCCGGCCCACGGCCACATCTACGACGCCATCACGTCGCTCTACGCCCAGGGCGAGCCTGCCGACCCCGTCACCGTTGCCGAGTCGCTGCGCCGGGCCGGGGTGCTGGACGGCATCGGCGGCCCGGCCATCCTCATCACCCTCCAGGCCGGTACGCCGGCCATCGGCAACGCCGGGCGCTACGCCCGCATCATCGAGGAGCACTCCCTCCTCCGCCGGCTGATCCGGGTCGCCGGCGACATCGCCGAGATCGGCTACGGCCTGCCCGACGACGTGGCCAACGCGGTCGACGAGGCCGAGGCCATGGTCTTCGATGTGGCCCAGCGCCGGGTCACCGACTCCATGGCCACCATCCGCGACCTGCTCTCGCTCCAGCTCGACCACCTGGAAGCGCTCTACGAGCGCAACCAGGAGATCACCGGCGTCCCCACCGGGTTCGTCGACCTCGACCGCCAGCTCGCCGGCCTCCAGCCCTCGAACCTGGTGATCATCGGTGGCAGGCCGGGTACGGGCAAGGCCCTGGCCCTCGACACGCCGATCCCCACTCCCACCGGGTGGTCCACCATGGGCGACCTCGCGCCGGGCGACCGGGTCATCGACTCCGGCGGCAGCCCGTGCAACGTCACCTTCGCCACGCCCGTGATGCAGGGCCGGCCGTGCTTCGAAGTGTCGTTCGACGACGGCTCCACCATCGTCGCCGACGCCGATCACCAGTGGTTCGCCTACGACTACCCGGCATGGAAGTCGCAACGGGGACAGCACGACCGGGCGGCACGGCCGGCGGCCAACCCGGCATTCGGCCGTGACCAGAGCATGCATCGCCGCCTGCCACGCGTCGTCACCACCCGACAGATGCTCGCCGAGGGTGTCCTCACGGCCGCCGACGGCCGCCCGAACTGGTACATCCCGCTCACCAAGCCGCTGGACTTGCCCGAGGCCGATCTGCCCGCCGACCCGTACGTGCTCGGCTGCTGGCTCGGCGACGGCACGACGACGTCGTCAGGGATGACCATCGGCGAGGCAGACGTGGAGCACTTCCGCGCCGCATTCACCGCCGCCGGCTATCCGTTGGAGCGCCGGTCGGCCTTGCAGTGGGCCACCGTGCCGGTGGCCGGGAAGGGCGCGTGGCAGGGTTCCACCGGCTCACAGCGGCTCCTGACCCGGGAGCTGCGGTCGGTCGGCCTGCTCGGCGGCGCCCGGAAGCGCATCCCGGACGCGTACATGCGCGCCTCTCGGGACCAGCGCCGGGCCCTGTTGCAGGGCATCCTCGACACCGACGGCCACGCCTCCCGGGACGGCGTGGACCTGTGCCTGAGGAACCTTCCTCTGCTGCGGCAAGTCCGTGAGCTCGCCTGCACCCTGGGCCACAAGCCGGGTCCGATCCACGAGCGGTCCATCCCGTTGCCCGACGGCCGGGTGGCGAACGCCTGGCAGCTGTGGTGGACGCCGCTCGACCCGGTGTTCCGCATGGAGCGGCAGGTGGCCTGTTACGCCAACGCCCGCAGCCGGAGGACCTCCGGACGCATCTGCCGTCGGGCGATCACCGGCATCCGTCCAGTCCCGTCGGTACCTGTCCGGTGCATCACCGTCGACTCACCCGATCACCTATACCTGGCCGGGGAGTCCATGATCCCGACCCACAACACCAGCTTCGCACTCGGGATCGCCGCCCACGCCGCCCTCGAGGCCCGCACGCCGGTCCTGGTGTTCTCCCTCGAGATGAGCCACCGGGAGCTGACCCAGCGCCTGCTCTGCTCCGAGGCCCGCGTCGACGCCACCCGCATGCGCAACGGCAAGCTCCTGGAGTCCGATTGGCCCAAGATCAGCCACGCCGTCGGCCGCCTGGGCGAGGCCCAGATCTTCATCGACGACAACCCGCACCTCACGATCATGGAGATCCGGGCGAAGGCCCGCCGGCTCAAGAGCCGCGAGGGCCTGGGCCTGATCGTCATCGACTACCTGCAGCTGATGAGCGGCCGCTCCAACGCCGAGAACCGCCAGGTCGAGGTGTCGGAGATGTCTCGAGGCCTGAAGATCCTGGCCCGTGAGCTCAACGTGCCCGTCATCGCCCTGTCGCAGCTGTCCCGGAACCTGGAGACCCGGGCCGACAAGCGACCCGTTCTCGCCGATCTCCGCGAGTCCGGGTGCCTGACCGCCGACGCCCGGGTCACCAGGGCGGACACGGGCACGGAGGTCACCATGGGGGAACTGATCCTGACCGGGGAGCGGAACGTCCCGGTGTGGAGCCTCGACCGCCAACGCAACCTCGTCCCTGCCACAATGACCCACGTCTTCTTCAGCGGGGTGAAGGCTGTATTCGAGCTCCGGCTTGCATCCGGCCGCTGGATCAAGGCGAGTGCCAACCATCCGTTCATGACCCCCGTCGGCTGGCGTCGACTTGACCAGTTGGTCGAAGGCGCCTCCGTCGCAGTCACGTCGCCTCCCGGTGTCGCCGATGACGACGGGTCCCGCGGACGTGAAATGCAGCACCGCAGGTCGCCGGCAGGGGTCGCAGTAATGGAGGCCCGCCGCGCAACGCCGGGCACGGTCGTCTGGGATGACGTCATCGCCATCAGCCCTGCAGGTGCGGAGCCGGTCTATGACGCGACGGTCGAGGGCACGCACAACTTCGTCGCCAACGGTATCAACGTCCACAATTCACTGGAGCAGGACGCCGATGTCGTCATCTTCCTTTACAGGGACGAGGTCTACAACCGGGACACCCCCGACCGCGGGACCGCCGAGGTTATAGTGGCCAAGCACCGAAACGGACCGATCGGCGTCACCCACCTCGCCTTCCTCGACCATTACACTCGCTTCGCCAACATGGCCCGCGTCTGACGTATCTGT
>JALYYN010000573.1 GCA_030946525.1 Actinomycetota bacterium
CCCAGCTCATCGTCCACGCCTATCCCGGCGGCAACGCCCCCGGTGCCGCCCGCCTGGTCCAGCTCGGCTTCGAGCACTCCACCTTCGAGGCGGCGGGCACCAGCGAGGACGTCGCCATGCTGCTCGCGTACGAGAAGCGGGCCGAGCTCATCGTGGCCGTCGGCACCCACGCCTCCATGGTGGAGTTCTTCGACAAGGGCCGGGCGGGGATGGCGTCGACGTTCCTCGTCCGCCTGAAGGTGGGCCCGATCCTGGTCGACGCCAAAGGCGTGAGCCGGCTCTACCAGAGCAGGGTGCGGACCGCCGACGTGCTCCTGCTCGTGGTGGCCGCCCTGTTCGCCATGCTGATGATGGTGGCGGCCGCCCAACCCCTGCATGTCTTCGTCCGGGCCACGTGGTTCACCCTGGTCGAGACCTGGCACACGATCGTCGGCGCGATCGTCGTTCCCTGGCTTTGATCAACCTCCGCTACCACATCGTGTCCATCGTGGCCGTCTTCCTGGCCCTCGGCATGGGGATCGTCATGGGCTCGACCGTCATCGACCGGGTGACGGTCGACGCCCTCAACAACAAGCTGGACAGTGTCCGGAACTCGACCAATGCGATACGGGATGACAACACCCGCCTGAAGAACCAGGTCAGGCAGGGTCAGGACTTCGCCGACACGACACGCGACGAGCTGCTGCGCGGGCACCTCAAAGGCGTGCCCGTGATGGTCGTCGCCGTGGCCGGGATCGACCGCGCGCCGGTGGACGACCTGCGCGCCGCGCTGGTCACCGCCCAGGCCACGGTGGAGGGCACGGTGTGGTTCACCTCCAAGATGCGCCTGGCCAACGACAACGACGTGCGGGCCCTCGCCGAGGCGCTCCAACTGTCCCTCGACCGGCCCGACGTGGTCCGCAGCGGCGCCTTGGCACGGATCCTCGTCCCGCGCGACAGCTCGTCCCCCGAGCCGAGCCCGCTGGCCTCCCTGAGCGCGGGCGGCTTCATCACCTACGACCCGCCACCTGCTCCGGCCACCACGTCGACGTCGACCGCATCGCCGCCACCCACGCTGGCCTCCCTGCCCCTGGCCGGCACCCGCTACGTGGTGGTCTCAGGGGCCGGCGCCGAGGTGAGCGACGACCTGGTCGCCGTGCCCTTCGTCCGCACCGCATCCCAGCCGACGGTGAGCCAACCCGGTCCATCCCAGCCCGGCTCAAACCCGTCTTCATCGACGTCCACGTCGACGCCGACCGCGACTTCGGGGCGGGTGGTGGCGGCCGAGGCCGGCCAGGACACCCAGGGCGGCCGGGCCGTGTTCGTCGGGCTGCTGCGGGGCGACGCCGTGCTCTCGACGCGGGTCTCCACCGTCGACAACCTGGAGTCAGCCATGGGCCAGACGGCGACCATTCTGGCCCTCGAGGATCTCTCGGTGCCCCGCTTCGGGCACTACGGCGTCGGACCCGGCGCCCAGCGCATCCTTCCCGCCCCCCCGGCGTGAGCCGGGTCGGGGCGCCCGGCGCCCGGTCCCAGGTCACCGCGGGCAACATCGTCGCCCGGATCACCGGCCTGCTCCGGGTCCTGGCCGTGGGCGGCGCCCTGGGGACGACGTTCCTGGGCAACACCTACCAGACGGCCAACCTGGTCTCGAACCTGCTGTTCGAGCTGCTCGCCGCCGGGATCCTGTCCTCGGTCCTGGTGCCCCCGTTCGTCGCCCTCCTCGACGCCGGCCGCCGGGAGGACGCCGAGCGCCTGGCCGGGGCGGTGCTGGGCGTGGCCGTCGCCGTGCTCGGCGCCGTCACCCTGGTCGGGCTGGCGGCCCGGCCGTGGATCATGAGGGCGCTCACCGTGGCCGTGCAGGACCCCGCGGTCCGCACCGCGGAGGTGCGCCTCGGCGCCTTCCTCCTGTGGCTGTTCCTGCCCCAGGTCCTCT
Organism: Actinomycetota bacterium; assembly: GCA_030946525.1. GTDB lineage: Bacteria > Actinomycetota > Acidimicrobiia > Acidimicrobiales > AC-14 > CADCTB01. The sequence continues at coordinate 1,916 of JALYYN010000573.1, forward strand.
TCTACGCGGTGGGGGCGGTGGCGACCGCGGTGCTCAACAGCGCCCGCCGCTTCGCCGCCGCCGCCTTCGCTCCGGTCGCCAACAACGTGGCGGTCATCACCACCATGGTGGTCTTCCGGGTCATGCACGACGGCGGACCGGGCGGCGTCGGCCTGGACCTACCGCTGTCCCAGCGCCTGGTCCTGGCCGTGGGGACCACCGCCGGGGTGGTCGTCATGGCTGCGGTGCCCATGGTCGCCTTGTGGCGGGCCGGCCTGCGACTTCGGCCCCGGTGGGATCCGTCACGGCCCGCGCTGCGGGCGCTGGGGCGGGCCGGCATGTGGGGAGTCGTGTACCTGGCTCTCGCCCAGGTCCTGGTGGCGACCACGCTGGTGCTCGCCAACCGGGTGGAGGGCGGGGTCGTGGCCTACCACATCGCCTTCACCGTCTTCCTGCTCCCGTTCGCGGTCCTGGCCCATCCGGTGATGACGACCCTGTACCCCCGCCTGGCCGCCGACGCCCACGCCTCGGCCTGGTCCCGCTTCGCCGCCACCCTGGGCGAAGGGGCCCGGACCATCTCGTTCCTGGTCCTGCCGGCCGCCGCCCTGATGGTCGCCCTGGCCGGCCCCGGCCTGCGCCTGGTGGAGCTGGGCGCCCTCGATGCCGGGGGGACCACCCTGGTGGCCCGGGCCCTCGCCGCCTACGCCATCGGCCTGATCGGCTACGCCGGCCTCCAGCTGCTGACCCGCGCCTCCTATGCGACGGGCGACACCCGTACCCCGGCCCTCGTCAACCTGGGCGTGGCCGCCGGCGGCTCGGCGCTGATGGTGGTCCTGTTCGCATCGGTGTCGGGCACAGGGCGGATCGTCGCCCTGGGCGTGGCCCACTCCGTGGCCATGGTCGGGGGCGCCCTGACCCTCGGCGTGCTGCTCCGGCGCCGGGTGGCGGCACCGTGGCCGGTGGGGGCCACCCTGGGCCGGAGCCTGGCGGGGGCCGTCGTCGCCGGGGTCGTTGCCCGGATCGTATCGGTGGCGGTGCCGGGCGGCGGTCGGACCGGCGCGGCGCTGGCGGTGGCCCTCGGGGGAGCTGCGGGCGCCGGGGCCTTCCTGCTCAGCGCCTGGGCGCTGCGGGCCCCGGAGCTCGGAGCCCTGCGGCGCGCAGTGATGGCGGAGACCCCGGCATGAGCGGCGGTTCGGGGCGCGTCGTCGCCGTCGTCCCGGCCAAGGACCGGGCCGACTCGGTTGGCGCGACGGTCGCCGCCCTGTTCGGGATAGCCGAGGTGAGCGACGTGCTGGTGGTCGACGACGGCTCGACCGACGAGACGGCCACCGAGGCCCGGCGGGCGGGGGCCTGGGTGCTGCGCTTGCCGGAGAACCGCGGGAAGGGCGGGGCCGTCGCCGCGGCGGTGGAGGCCACGCCGGAAACCGACGTCTACCTCCTGGTCGACGCCGACACCGGCTCCTCGGCGACCGCGGCGGCCGCGCTGCTCCCGCCTGTGCTGGGAGGCGAGGCGGACATGACGGTGGCGGTGCTGCCTGCGGCCGGGGGCCGGGGCGGTTTCGGCCTTGTGCGCCGGCTCGCCGCGGCCGGCATCCGCCGGGGGACGGGCGGTTTCGTCGCCCACGCCCCGCTCTCCGGCCAGCGGGCGGTGCGGGGCACGCTCCTGCGCAGCCTGGCCCTGGCCCCGCGCTTCGGCCTGGAGGTCGGCCTCACCGTCGACGCCCGCCGGGTCGGTGCGCACGTGGCCGAGATGCCGGTGGCCATGGAGCATCGCCACACCGGCCGCGGCCCGGCCGGCTTCGTGCACCGCGGCCGCCAGGGCGTCGACGCCACCCGGGCCCTGTGGCCGCGGCTCACCTCGGCCCGGAACCGGATCGCCCTGGTCGTCCTGGGCCTGGTCGTCGCGGTGCTCGCCGCGACCTGGTCGGGGAGCCGGTGGCCGCCGACCAGCGTCCCGCCCACGGCCCCCGCCGCCAAGGTGTTGCTGGTGGGCGTCCCCGGCCTGCGGTGGGACGAGCTTGGCACGGGGACCATGCCCAACCTGGACCTGCTGGCCGCCGCCGGCGCAGTCGGGGCCATGACCGTGCGCACCGGCTCCGCCCGGCCCCAGGTGCAGGAGGGCTACGCCTCGCTGGGCGCCGGCAGCCGGGTGCGAGCAGGCGAGGCGGCCGACGATGCGGTGGCGGACAGCGGTCGGGTCCTGGTTCCCGCTGCCGCCGCGCTCCGAACCGGCGCCGGCCGCTACCTGCCCACGCTCCCGGGCGCCTTGGGCGACGCCCTCCACGCCGCCGGCCGACGCACCGCCGTCGTCGGCAACGCCGACCTGGCGCCCGGCCTGGCCGGACCGCAGGCCGCCGGGTACCCCACCATCTCCCGCCCGGCGGCGGTGGCTCTCATGGACCACACCGGACTGGTCGACGCCGGCACCGTCGCCCCCGGCGACCTGCTCGTCGACGACCCCCACGCCCCCTTCGGTCGGCGGGCGGACATTCCCGCCGTCGTCGACCGGGTCGACGCCGCCCTGGCCCGGGCCGACGTGGTCCTCGTCGACCCGGGCGACTTCGACCGCTCGGCCGCCTTGTCGACCCTGGGCGCCCCCGACTGGTTCGTCGCCGTGAAACGGGCGGAGGCCCTCACCGCGGTCGACGACCTCCTGGGCCGCCTGACCGCCGACCTGCCGAGCTCGACCCTCCTCCTGGTCGTGTCGGTCGTGCCGCCGACCGACGAGTGGCGCCTCACCCCCGTGGTCGCCTCGGGCGCCGGCGTGGTGCACGGCTATCTGAGCTCGCCGTCCACCAGGCGCCTGGGCCTCGTCACCCTCACCGACGTGGCCCCCACCGTGCTGTCGGCCGTGGGGGCCCCGGTCCCGGCCGCCATGGTGGGCGCCCCGCTGCGCTACCACCCCGGCACGCCCGACCTGAGCCGCCTGGCCCGCCTCGACCGCGACACGGCCTACCGCGAGCGGATCTGGCTCCCCGTGGCCGCCGGCTTCGTCGCCTTCCAGGTCTTGGCGTGGCTCCTCGTCGGTCTCGTGGTGGCCGGGCGGCTGGCGTGGGTCCGGCGCAGCTGGCTGCGGACGGCGGCACTGGCGGTCGCCGCCTTCGCGCCGGCCACGTTCCTGTTCCGTGCACTGCCGGCGGGGCCCGGGCTGGGCGCCCCGGGGCTGATCCTCCTGGTGGCTCTGGACGCCGCCGTCGTCGCGGTGGCGTCCCTGGCCCACCGTCGCCCCCTGTCGCCCCTCGCCTGGATCTACGGCGTCACCGCCGGGCTCCTGGCCGTGGACGTGGCCACCGGCGCCCGGCTGCAGCTCGGTGGCATCCTCGGGTACGCCCCCCAGACGGCGTCGAGGTTCTCCGGCCTCGGCAACACCGGCTTCGCCGTCCTGGCCGCCGCCGGCCTGCTCGCCGCCGCCCTGCACGTCGACCACGCCCCCCGCCGTGGCGAGGCGCTGGCGGCGGTGGCTGCGTTCCTGGCCCTGCTGGTCTTCGTGGACGGCGCCCCGTCCCTCGGCGACGACGTCGGCGGCATCCTCACCCTCGTCCCCGTCGTGGCCCTGGCCCTGCTGGCCCTGGCCGGCCGCCGCCTCACCTGGCGCCGGGTGGCGGTGGTCGTCGCGGTCACGGTCGCCGTGGTCGGCCTGGCCACCGCCGTCGACCTCGCCCGGCCGCCTTCCTCGCGCACCCACCTCGGCCGCCTGGCCGCCGAGACCCTCCACCACGGTCAGGGCAGCCTGGTGACGACGGCGGCCCGCAAGGCGTCGGTCGACCTGCGCAGCCTCCGCCAGTCGGTCTTCACCGCGGTGGTCCCGCTGATCGCCCTGGGCATGCTGGTCCTGCTGTTCGGCGGCGGCCGGCTCCGGGACTCGGCGATCCGGGATCCGGCGCTCTTCGGCGACGTGGCTTGCCCGGGCGCCCCGCTGCGGATCGGCGTGGTGGCGGCCCTGGCCGCCGGGCTGGTGGGTTTCGCCCTCAACGACTCGGGGGTGGTGGTGACCGCCGTCGTGCTGGCGGAGATCGGCCCGCTCCTGGCCCTGCTCGCCCTCCGCGACCGCCCGGCGCCGGTCGCCCTGCTCGAGCCCGACGGTGACGCGGCCCGTCCGGGCGCCTCGTCCGCCCTGCCTCCGGGCCTGCCCGCCCGATGATCCAGCTCTTCTGGGCGCTCCTCGTCGGCTACCTCGCCGCCCGCCTGGCGTGGCTGGCGGCCCGGCCCGTGCTCGGCCACCCCGCGCTCGCCCGGGTGAACTACCGCGGCCGCGGCCTGCCCACGGGGGCCGGCGCCCTGCTGCCCCTCGCCGCCCTGGTGGTGGAGGGTGGGCGGGCGGTGGCCGGGGCGTTCGGCGTGGGCGAGGGCCCGGGCATCACCGTCGTGCGGTCGCTCGTCCTGCTGGCGACGCTGGGCTTCGGCCTGCTCGGACTGGTGGACGACGTGGCCGGTGGTGGCGGCGGCGCCTCCGAGGCCCCGGGGTCCCCGGGGGGGGAGCGGGGGTTCCGTGGCCACGTCGGCGCCCTGGCCGCCGGACGTCTCACCACCGGCGCCCTGAAGCTGATCGGCGGTGGGGTGCTGTCCCTGGTGGTGGTCGCCCCGGTGTCGGGGGCGTCACCGGGACGGCTGGTGGCCGACGCCGCCCTGGTCGCCCTGTGCGCCAACCTCGGCAACCTCTTCGACCGGGCGCCGGGGCGCACCGTCAAGGTCGCCGGCGCCGCCTTCGTCATCCTCGCCCTTGCCGCCCGCCGGACCTCGGGCCTCAGCGGCACCGCCGTGGTCGTCGGCGCCGGCCTGGGCCTGTTCCTCGACGACCTCCACGAGCGGCTGATGCTGGGCGACGCCGGGTCGAACGTCCTCGGCGCCGTGCTCGGCCTGGGCGTGGTGGTCGCCTGCGGCCCGGCCGCACGTGACGGCGTCCTGCTGGTGGCGGCGGCGCTGAACGTGGCCGGCGAGGTGGTCTCCTTCAGCCGGGTGATCGACGCGGTGGCCCCGCTCCGGGCCCTCGACCGCGCCGGCCGGCGGCGGTGACGGGGCGGCCTACCTCCCGACCATCCCGTTCAGGTTCGACGCCGGTCCCTCACCGGCGCCGTT